>CAMDED010000008.1 GCA_945893365.1 Candidatus Sulfopaludibacter sp. SbA3
GTATTGATAGATCGCGAGGCTACGGAACTCCAACGGCAACAGTTTCCGGACTCCGTCGTAAGCAACCGTCGCGAGCGTGGTCGATTCCACGGCGGTGACAGGCATGCGATGGCCTCCTTGTGGAGCTTTCGCCACAAAAGCAGAATAGCACAGAAACGTTATTAAGTGAACAGTATTGCGGCTAGGGTGTTGTCGCCGGTCGAATTCGTCGTATTGTTTTCGACTGTCCGCGGGGCGGCCCCAGGAGAAGGATGAGGGCCGCAAGTACTCGCAGGTTCCATAGTAAAGGATCGCGCGCCAGTCCGCTCCCTTACGGTAAGCGGTAACCGTAAGCTAACGTCTGCGTACTCCTTCCTGGCAACCTCCCCGCGTCATGCTCGATTCATGAGACTCCAAGTGAGAAGTTCGCTATTGCCGGGAGCTATACTATTCCTGGCTTTCCCGCATTTACCCGCACAGAACGTAAGCTGGTCCGACCGCATGGCGCGCGCGGCGGAGTTTGCCGGACGCAATCAGTTCACGCAGGCGCAAGCGGAATACCGGGAAGCCCTCAGAATGGCGGAAGATTCGCCCAGACCCAACGTGCGGTTGGCGCAATCGCTCAACAACCTGGGGATGCACTACGCGGCTCAATTCCGTTTCGGCGAAGCCGAGACCCTGGTCCGGCGGGCCGCGGCCGAGTGGGAGAGCGCACTCGGTCCCACCCACGGGGATGTCGCCGTCGGTTTGACAAACCTTGGGAATATCCTTTACTCGCAAGGCCGCTTTGCGGAAGCGCGCCAAGTCTACCAGCGCGCACTCGAGATTCGGGAGAATTCGTCCGAGGCCGATCCCCTGGCAGTGGCGCGCAGCTTGAACAATCTGGCGGAGGTGTTGCGTCACGAAGGAGACGCCGCCGGCGCGGAGTCCCTGCTGCGGCGCGCCTCGAAGGTACTTGCAGGTTCGGAAACCGCGGAGGCCGCGGCGAGCCTGAACAACCTCGGCCAGATTTTCGCCGCGCGAGCGAACCATGCGGAGGCGGAACCGCTGCTCAGGCGCGCGGTCGAGATCTGGGAGAAGGCGCTTGGTCCGGAGAATCCGTCGGTAGCCGCGGGGCTCAATAATCTAGGGGCGCTCTATCGCGACACGAGCCGCCACGCCGAGGCTGAGACTCTTTACCGCCGCTCTCTGTCGATACGCGAGAAGACTCAGGGCCCAGGGCACCCCAGCTACGCTCAGAGTTTGAGCAATCTCGCCGTGCTCTACTTCGACCAGAAGCGTTACGCGGAGGCGGAAACTCTCTTGCGCGACTCGATCGCAATCACGCGGAAGGTGCTTGGGCCCGCTCACCCGGACCTCGCCCTGCGCTTCGTCAATCTGGGGGATCTTCTCGCGCGAGGCGAGCGCTACGCGGCCGCGGAAGCATTTTACCGGCAGGCGCTTGAGATCGAGCGCGGAGCGCGGGCGAGCAAGACCCAGGTAAGCAACATCCAGGCAAGCAACGCCAGGGACAAACTCGCCTCCGTGCTACGGGTGCAAGGCCGCGCCCAGGAAGCGAAACGGCTTTACCGCAAGTCGTTCGCGGAGTAAGGGCCCAAGAGCCTCATCCTTCGTAAGAGCGATTCGTACCGTGCATCGCCTCGCAGCGGGTCGAAGACCGGCGCCACTTTAAGGTGCATCAGTCTTGCGTCCCGCTGCTGAAAGGCTTGCTCCAGCATGTCGAACGTTTCATCCAGCCGCCCGAGACCCAGATAAATTCGCGCCAGGACGAAGGGGCAGACATACTCGCGTTTCGCCATTTCAAGAAACCGGTCGAGCAAGCGCTCGGCTTCCTCCGTCCGTCCGGAGACTCCATAAGCGTGAGCGATGAGCGCGAGCGGAATCGGAAAGCCCGCCGTGATATCCCTGGCCTTCTCGAACATCGCAAGGGCTTCCGCGAACATCCCCTTCTGGACGTAAGCCCGGCCGGCCCCGTGATACGCTTTTGGAAACGATCCGTCCAGCTCGATGGCCCGGCGGAACTCGTCGAGCGCCTCGTCATAGCGGCGCTGCATCACGAGCACATCGCCTACCGAGGCGGCGATAATAAGGGACAACGGGTCCATTAGGCGAGCCGTCTCGATCTCGTCGAGGGCTTCATCCAACCGTCCCAAAGGAGCCAGGCAATCGTAGGCATACCACTGATGCGCCGAAGCGTATCCCGGATTCAATTCGATCGAGCGCCGCAGGCATCGCTCCGCTCCCGGCCAATCCCATTCAACACATGACACCAGCCCAAGCGATGCGTGGGCCTCGGCGAGCCCGGGCTCTAACTCAAGCGCCCTCAGCGCCCGGCTCTTCGCCTTCTCCATGAGGCTCCGCGGCGGATGAATACCATATTGACCGATGACGGTATAGGCATCGGCCAAACCCGCATACGGCTGTGCGTAGAGGGGGTCGGCGGCGATTGCCTGCTCGTAGTATTCGATCGATTGAAGCAGCGCCGGTTCCACGCGCTTGTTCCAGCAGTAGCGGCCCTTCAGATACAGATTGTGAGCTTCGACGCAGCTCGTGCCCGGCTTCACCAATCGGTTCTGTGGGCGTTCCGTCAGGCGGACCTTCAGCGTCGAGACGATAGCGCGGGAAATCTCTTCCTGCACCGAGAACACGTCCTTCATCCCGCGCTCGTACGTTTCCGACCACAAGTAATAGCCGTCCACTGCGTGGATCAATTGCGCGCTGATCCGCAGCACGTCGCCGGACTTGCGGACGCTCCCCTCGAGGATGGAACGGACGTGAAGCCGCTCTCCGACTTCCCGCAAATCCCCGCGCTTCTCCTTGCACTGACTCGCGGAATCCCACGCCACCACGCGCAGTCCTTCCACTTTGGTAAGAGCGTCGATCAACTCTTGTGTCAGACCATCGCTGAAATACTCGTTCTCAGGATCGGAACTGAGATTCGTGAAGGGGAGGACCGCGATCGTCTCGACCGGCGCCGGGTCCGTCCGCGCGGCTCCCGCGGCGGCGCGCTTCAGAAAGCGGGGCACATAACCGCCGATAGGGAAATCGATCGCGACGCCGTCTTTCCGCCCCTCGGTCTCGTAGTGGTGTTTCAGCTTCGCGCGCAGGCGGCGCGCTTCCACGCGGACGATCGGGTCGATGCGCGGATCGTAACCGGCGCTGCGATCGAATACTTCGACGCCGATGACGTACTCCTTGAGCGTGCCCTCATTTCCCTCAAGCGCCTGCTCGACGGTGTAGCGGAGGAATCGCGCCAGACGCGGGGAACGCGCGAAGCTCTGGGTCGTAAGGATGGTTGCGAGGTATCGGCGGACTTCGACTGTGGATACACGTTCAGCCTCGTTGCTGGATGCGGGTGTACTCACGATGTGCCACCGGTTATTCCAGGATAGCATCAGCGCGCCCCAGCGTGAATCTGAACAAGCGCGAAGAGGATGCAGCCGAGTTCCATCACAACCCGACTGTAGCGAAACGAAAGGCCCGGCGCTGGCCATTTTCGGACATGATCGCCAGGCAGCTGCCGGCTGGCGCGTGGTAGTGTCTCGACCCGGAACAGGCGGACGCGATTCCGGCGCCGGGCGATTTTGGCGCCGGGCGATATGCGCCTTTCCTTACGCGGTATCGTTTTTCTTCTGGCGCTCATAGGGCGCCTTCAGATACTTCGCCGCTTCTTCCTGCGCGCCTTGTGTGTTGTCCTTGGTGCGAATCGCCTGGTTGTACTCGTTCACCGCGCGCTCCCGCTGCCCGGTAATGTCGAAAATCTTTCCCAGATTGATGTGCGCCCACACTTCGGTCCACTTCGGCTCGATGTCGCCGTTCAACGTTTCGCGAAATTCGTTGGCGGCCGACTGGTAGTTGTTCTGGAGAAAAAACAACTCGCCGATCCGGTAATGCGCCAGGGAACTGAGGCGGCTCGCCTCAAGGGCCTTCTGATACTCTTTCAGCGCATCGCCAAATTCGCTGAGCTCGGCAAATTGCTCCCCGCGCCGGATCGCCACCGATAGCCGCACCTGATTGCTGAATCGAAGCACCCGGCCGGCCGGATCGAGCGTGATCGACTTCGGCTTTCCGAACGTCTCCACCGCGAACTCGGAGGACGTTCCCACGACCTCGACCCGCTTCTCCTCCGGATTTCCCTCCGTCTCGATCTTCAAGTCGACCGGCATCCGGAACGTGTCCAGATCCTGCGAGATTTTCCCCATCACGCGAAAGCCTTTCTGCGTCCGGAAAATCGTGTACTCCATCTTGAACTCGGGCGCGCCGCTCGATTCGATCCACTGGATGAAGAAGCCCTGCAAATTGAGCTGAGACAGGTTTTCGGCCGTCTTTCGCAAGTCGTCCGTCGCGACGGGCTTCCAGGCGTTGTCCTTCGCAAAATCCTTCAGAGTCTTGAAGAAATTCTCGTCGCCCACGACGTAGCGCAGCATGTGGTAGATAGCCGCTCCCTTGCTCGCGGTGAGCGCCCAGAGTTCAGGCGCGTAGTCCTCGAGACGTGCCGCTTGAATAACCGGGACATTGTCCACCGTCAGCGCCTCGACGGCGGTTTCCCGGATCTCGGACTCGAGCGCGGCCGGCCCGTTCGCGTGCTCCAGATATAGCATCTCCGAGTACGCTGCGAGGCCGTTCGTGACCCACAGATGATTTCGCGTCGAAGGCGACAGCAGAACTCCCCACCACTGCCTCGAAATCTGATTCGCCAGCAGCTTGATGCCAACCTGCTTGCCGATCGCCCGTGGATTCAGGAACACAAGTCCCGGGGACGCGTATCCATTGGGCGCGCCGGTCTCCGTTTCGACGATAGAAAGATTCGCGCTCGGCGGGAGTCCAAACAGGCTTGTGAAGTGGGTCATAATCTTACCCGCTTCCGTGCCGTAGGAGGCCGCCATCTCCGCCTCGCCGCCGCGAAAATAGAGGGTCGTCGTGACGCCTTCTGACGGCACGGGCACGCCGCCTCCCCGCACGACGGCGATGCTGCCGGGAAAAGACGCGCGGTCGAACTGCAGCGTGAAGGTCTTCTTGCCCCCGGCGTCCTTCGACGTGTCGAGACCGCTGCCCAGAACCGAGCTCCCCGCCGGAACTGTCACGTTCAGGGTCGCGGCGAAGCGGTCCGTCGTGTACCCGGACACCGGAAACCAGCGCGCCGGATACAGAAGGTAGGCGAAATCGTTCTTAATCGCCGCGAACTTGATCCCATAGACCGGTGAATCCTCGGAGCCGGTGAGGCGCCCGTCGTAGAAGAACGTCACCGTCGTGGGCGTTCCCTTCGTAAGGGGTTGATCGAAATTCACGCGCACGCTGAACTCCTGCTGCGATCGCGAGGACGGGAGTCGTACGCCTTTTTCGTCCAGCACTTTCGACAAGTTCAGCGCATTGTTCAGCTCAAACGATACGGACGTGGTGTTGTCGTCAAGCGGTATGAAACGCACGGCCGCCTTCGACGTGAGCGTCTGCGTGGTCAAGCTGATCTCGGCGTCGATATCGTAGCGTTCCACGTCGATTCGCGACCGCCGCTCCTGTGCAGGCAGCAGCGCCGCCATTGCGAAGCCGGCGAATAGGATATTACGAAACATGAGCCGCCTGCTCCTTCCTGAAGTCGTCCCTCACGAGATCCCAAATCAGCGAGGCCGCCCTTTGGATGGGGTCTTCCACGCTTGAGAGTCTCCGGGCCACTTCGCTTAGATCTTTTTTCATGTGTTCTCGCTCCCCGGCGTTGTCGAGCAGCCGCCGGGCTTCCCCGGCCAGACGCACGCCCGTCATTTCCGCCTGCATCAACTCCGGAACGATTTTCCGTTCCGCCACCAGATTCACCATCGAATAGAAGGGGGTCCGCACCAGCATCTTCCCCAGAAGCCAGCTTATGCCGGTCACTTTGTAGAACGTCACCATCGGCGTTCCGAGCAGCGCCGCCTCTACCGTCACCGTACCGCTGGCCGCGAGCGCCACATCCGCATGAGCGATGGCGTCCCAGGCTTCCCCTTCGATCACCTTCACGGGCGCCCGCCCGATTCTCGATTCGAAAAACGCCACTCCCGTGGTAGCCGCCGCTGGAATCACAAAGTTCAGGGCTCGTTCGCGATTCAGCAACTCCGCCGCTTCGAGCAGCGCTGGCAGGTGCCTGCCCGCTTCGCCCTTCCGGCTTCCCGGGAGCATCGTTACTAAAGGACGGTCGGCAGCCAGTCTGTGTTTCCGGAAAAATTCGGCTTTCGTCAGTTTCGCCCTCACCATGCCGGAAAGAGGATGGCCGATGTAGACCGCGGGTATGTCATGCCTCCGAAAAAACGCTTCTTCGAAAGGGAAAATACAGAGAAGGCGGTCCACATACCGCCGGATTTGCTTCACGCGGCCTTCCCTCCAGGCCCAGACCTGCGGAGCGACGAGATAAACGACCGGTATTCCATCCCTCTTCAAGCGTCGAGCCACTCGAAGGTGGAAGTCCGGGGAATCGGTCAGGACCGCTATAGCGGGCCTGTTCTCACGCGCCGAGGCGAGCAACTTACGGAATTCGCCGTAGATTCGCGGCAGATGCGCCACCACTTCCACCAATCCGACTACGGCGAGATCCACCGCGTCGACAACCGTGCGGACTCCAGCCGTGCGCATGCGCGGTCCCGTACAGCCGAAAAACTCGGCATCCGGTTCCAAGCGTCGAAGTTCCTCGACCAGGCGGGCAGCGTAAAGGTCTCCCGATGCCTCACCGGCCGAGACCAGAATCCTGCGGCCCATATGGCAAGTCTAGCGCGCTCATGACGCTTGTGCTATCCTCTTCGCTCAGTATGCTCCGATACACTTTCCCGCTCATCGCGGCGTCAATCTCCCTGGCGGCGCTCTCGCTGGCGCCGGTCTCTCTTGCGGCGGCCTCGAAGAAAACGGTTACCCTTGCCGGCGCCGGCGTCACCGGGTTCTCCGGCGATGGCGGCGCCGGTATCAAAGGTCAGTTAGCCAATCCGTACGGTTTGGTAACGGGTCCCGATGGGGCCCTCTATATCTGCGAGGTTGATAACCACCGCGTCCGGCGGCTAGATCTTAAAACGCAGAAGCTCTCGACCGTGGCGGGCAACGGAAAGAGAGGATACGCCGGTGATGGCGGACCCGCTCTCGAAGCCTCGCTCAACGAACCGTACGAAATCCGTTTCGACAAGGCGGGCAACATGTTCTTCGTCGAGATGAAAAACCACGTCGTGCGGAGGGTTGACGCGAGGACGAAGATCATCAGCACGGTCGCGGGTACAAGCTCGCCCGGCTTCAGCGGCGACGGCGGCCCAGGAATCAAGGCGCAGCTGAATCAGCCGCACAGTATCGCCTTCGACCCTCAGGACCGTCTCCTTATTTGCGACATCGCCAATCAGCGGGTCCGCCGCCTCGATTTGAAAACAGGTATTCTCGATACTTACGCCGGGACCGGCGAGAAGAAGCCGACTCCCGATGGCGTGCCTCTCGCGGGAGTGCCCCTCAACGGGCCGCGAGCGATCGACCTCGACCGTGACGGCAACCTTTACCTGGCTCTGCGCGAAGGCAACGCCGTCTACCGCATCGACTCGAAAACCGGACTAATCCATCACCTCGCCGGAACGGGAGAGAAAGGTTATACCGGTGACGGCGGCCCGGCGAAACTGGCCAAGCTCTCGGGGCCAAAGGGCATCGCCTATGCCCCGGACGGTTCCGTTTATATCGCCGACACGGAGAGCCACACCATTCGCCGCATCGATCTGAAAACCGGCATTATCACCACGGCGGCAGGTACGGGAGTTCGCGGGGACGGTCCCGATGGCGACCCGCTGGCATGCAAACTGGCCCGCCCACACGGGATCTTCATCGATCGCAAGGGTTTGAAGTTCATCGGCGACAGCGAGAATCACCGGATTCGTCTCCTGAGATAAGCGTAGCCGGCTTATCGCGTCTGAGCGAATGTCAACGTTTGCAGGGCCGCGCGCGAGATCCGCTCACGCAATGTCGTATACCTTAGCAGCTTCGCCTCCGATCTTAACTGCGCCGCCGCCGGCAGGGAAAGGTCCACGCGATACAAGTCCGCGCGATCCTTGTACGAGTAACCGTCGTAGCGGGGATTCCCGCCGCTGCCCACGTCCATCAGAATTTGCCAGAAACTCCCGCGGCGCAGAAACGGTTTCCTGATCCCAGCCTCCCGCGAAATCTCGATGCGGAGCCTCGGTCCGGCCATCACGACGCGCATGCACCGGGCAGCCTGAAACGGCCGATCCGGCTCGGAATCCGGAAAGGATGCGAGCATGCCGCGAATTCCGTCGCGGCTCGCATCCCAACCGGCCCAGCGGAACCGCGACGCACCGCTCACAAGCGTTCCGCGAAGCAACAGTTCATGAACTCTCGCCTCGTCTTTGCCCGTGATTCCAAGCATGTGTTCCACCAACTCGCGCAGAGGGAGCTCCTGCACGACGACCGGCGTGAGGGAGATCGATTCCGCCGCTTCCGTGCTGAGCTTCACGCGAATGGTTTCAGGAAGAGACACGGCTTTCCTATAAGCTAGCCTACAAGTTAGCATGGTTGCGTGACCTCTCTGGAGAAAGTCGAGACCGAACTCACCCGCTACGAACACGCGCTCCTGGATTTCTCCGCACGCGACTCGAACGGCGTCATCGAGCTCGTGATCGAGCTGAAGAACCGCGCCCTCGGCCTCCACACCTACTATGCGCCGGTCCACGAGCGGGATATCGAACATGCGCAGTTCGCGTGGACCCTTCAGCGCTATCTGTACGACTGTCTGCACGATTACATCGTCGAGATGTTCGTCCGCACTCCTCAAAGCCGGGACTGAACCTGCACCGTGACCCCTCTCACCGAAATCCTGCGGGCCGAAATTCGCGACAGCGGCCCGATTCCTTTCAGCCGCTTCATGGACGCCGCGCTCTATCATCCGGAACACGGATACTACCGCCGCCGCCGCGAAGTCTTCGGCAAGCACGGCGATTTCTTCACCGCGTCGCAGCTCCAACCCGTTTTCGGAATCCTTATCGCCGCCGGGATACGCGCCTTGCGCCGCGAGATGGGCGATCCGGAGGACTTCACGGTGGTCGAACTCGGCGCTGGACGCGGTGAGATGGCCGCCGCCCTTTCCGAATTCCGCTATGTGCCCGTCGATCTCGGCCGCGGCGCTTTGCCCAAGACTCTTCGCGGCGTCGTGTTCTCAAACGAGTTCTTCGACGCCCTACCCGTCGATGCGATCGTGATGCGCCAGGGAGTTCCGCGGCAAATGCTGGTTGGCTGGAATGGCGAGCGCTTCACGTGGATTGAAGGCGATCTCGCCGGAGACGCGGTGCAAAGGTATCTGCGCGACTTTTTCCCCCCGCTCGAGGAGGGGCAGATCGTCGAGGTCTCGTTCGATGCGCTCGCGTGGCTTGACCGGATCGCGGCTAGCCTTGAATCCGGCTTCGTCTTCACGATCGATTACGGATACACGCGCGCGGAGCTTCGCCGCTTCCCTCGCGGTACGCTGATGAGCTACCGCCAGCATCGCTCTGACGACGCCGTTCTGCTTGACCCGGGTGGGCGCGACATCACGGCGCACGTCTGCTTTCCGGCGCTTGAGGAGTACGGCGCTCAACATGGCCTCAACGTGATTCGTCGTGAGACTCTGGCTCGTACGCTGCTCGACGCCGGCCGGCCGGACGAGTTCGCGGCCGCGCTCGCCGGCGGCCAACAGCACGCGCAACAACTGAAGACGTTGTTGTTCAGCATGGGCGAGACGTTCATTACGCTACTGCAGCGGAAGATCCGATGAAAAGTGGGTCGGAGGCAAATCGGCTCTTGAAAACGGGGGCACACAAGAAAAAAGGCCCCGAGAAACTCGGGGCCCGTGTTGAACCTGGTTTGTATTACCCCCAAAATCGGGGGTAGCTGACAACTACTTCTTTTTCTTCGGAGCTGCTTTCTTCTTCGGAGCAACTTTCTTGGCTGCGTTCTTCATCGTGTGATTCTCCCTAACATCAAATTTTGCGATTCGAAAATCGCAATGTGATCCATATATAAAATGGATCGCAAACAAAGTCAAGAGAAAAATTCACCAAAAACGAAAACTGACCGTTTTGTTTGACGCCGACGCGCCTCAGTGACCCCACACTCGTCCGTTCGGAATGAGCGCCTGACCCCAAACCGCGAACGCCCACACGATCAGTCCGACGATCGCGGCAAGCGCGATCGAGTGCGGCAGCACTTTGCGGAACAAATCTCCTTCGCGTCCTTCCTGACCCACGGCGGCGCACGCAACGATGATCGACTGCGCATCGATCATCTTCCCCATCACGCCGCCGGCGGAATTCGCGCTCGCCATCAACACCGGACTGATTCCCAGGTTGTTCGCCGTGATCACCTGCAAACTGCCGAAGAGCGCGTTAGAGCCGGCGTCGGTGCCGGTGAGCGCGACTCCGAGCCATCCGAGCATCGTGCCGAAGAAGGGGAAAAACGATCCGGTGTGCGTCATCGCGAGTCCCATCACGGCGTCCATTCCCGAATAGCGGGTCACGAAGCCGAGGCCAAGCATCGCCATGATCGCGAGCATGCTGAACCGCATTCGATAGCACGTGCGGAAGAAAATCCCGAAGGTACGCTGGATCGAAAGCCCCAGCAACGGTCCGGAAATAATGCCGGCGAGAAACGTCGCCGTACCGATCGCGGCGAGCCACGCGAGATCGAACACGGCCGGTTCCATCTGCGTTTTCGCCACCACCGGCGGCACCCGAACCACGGCGTTGTGCAGGAAAGGCACGGGAATCGCGAACGAAGTCGAATCGAGAACTCTCTTAATGGACGGGACGCCCCACAAGATAACCAGGGCCGCCAGCAGGAGGAAAGGCAGCCAGGCGTGCATAATCTGGCCAACCGTGTACTTGCTGTGCCTCTCCTTTGCGGCCGTCTCGCCCGGATACCTCCACAACTCGGCGGGCTTCCATATCCGGAAGAAAATCGCCAGCGCCACGAGCGTCGTCATGCCGCCAATGATGTCCACGAGCGCACTGTCCTGAAAGTTCGACCAGTAAAACTGAATGGACGCGAACACGACTCCACACACAAGCAAGCCCGGCCAAACGGCGAAGGTGTTCCGCCAACCCGTCATCGAGCGGACCAGCCAGAACGGAAGAATCACGGCCGTGATAGGGAGGATGCGGCCCACCATTGCGCTCAGGTCCGCATCCGCCAAACCGGTGACCGCCACCAGTGCGCGAATAGGATTGCCCACGCCGCCGTAGGCCACCGGGGAAGTGTTCGCGATCAAACACAGCACCGCCGCGTCGAACGGGCGGAATCCGAGTCCCACCATCATCGCTCCCGCGATCGCTACCGGCGCGCCGCCGCCGCCGGCGCCTTCGAGCACCGCGCCGAACGCGAACGCAATCAGGAGTACTTGAAGCCGCCGGTCGGCTGTCACCGAGCCTATCGATTCCTTGATGATCTCGAAATGCCCGGTCTCGACGGTCAGCTCGTAGACAAACACCGCGCACAGCAGAGTCCAGGCGATTCGAACCACGGCGTAGACCAGCCCGTGAGCGACAGCGCCGGTCAGCAGCGGCCAAGGCATGCCAAAAACGAATGCCGCAAGAACGATTGCGACGCCGAAAGAAATCACGGCGGCGGTGTGCGCGTGAATCTTCACCGCGGCCAGAAGGATGAAGAGCAGTACTACTGGAATCGACGCTACAAGCGTCGAGATCACCGCGTTAGAGAAAGGGTCGTAGTTTTGGGTCCAGGTCATTTCCGGTTGCTCCGGTACGAAACGCACGATAGTATCACGAAGTGGGCATAGGTAGAATGGAAGTCGCGATCCTCGTGCTGCTGGCTTCCGTTGCCGCCGGGGGCTGCGCCAGGAAGAAGAAGCGCATCCCGGTTCCGCGTTCCGGCACGCAACCCGCGGCCCCACTGAAGCAGAATGAAACCGGCATCGCAAGCTGGTACGGCAATCCCTATCATGGCCGCGCCACGGCAAGCGGCGAAATTTTCGACATGGAAAAGATGACGGCTGCCCACCGCACTCTTCCTTTCCAAACCCGCCTGCGGGTTCACAACCTCGATAACGGCAGGACGGTGGAAGTTCGCATCACCGACAGGGGACCGTTTATTAGCGGGCGCATCATCGACCTGTCGAGAGCCGCGGCTCGCTCCATAGGAATGATCGGTCCCGGCCTGGCGCGCGTCCGTCTCGAAATCCTGGCTGCGTCCGGTCCAACCGTCGAACCCCCTTCCGCGTACGCCGTCCAGGTGGGCGCGTTCCGCGATCGCGCCAACGCCGAGAGCGTCCGCGCGCGGATGGAGAAGGGATATGGCGCGGCACGGATCGTGCATCCGGACCGCGGGCGCGTGTGGCGCGTGCTCGTCGGCGCCGAGCCAACGCTTGAACGGGCCGAGGCTCTTGCCGCGCGCCTCCGCTCCGGCGCCGCAACGGAAGCCTTCGTCGTTCGCCTCGATCCGTGATCCTCCGGCGGCGCGCCTGTATTCAGCGGCGCGCCTGTATAATGGGAATACCGCATGGAGCCTAATCCAGCGAGCCGTTCCCATGGCCTTTTGGGAATCTCCCCGCAGATCGTTCGTATTCGCGGACTCATTGAAAAACTCGGGCGTTCCCGTTCGTCGGTGCTGCTGCTTGGAGAGAGCGGAACGGGCAAGGAGGTCGTAGCCCACGGGATTTACCAGTGCGCCCGCCAGGGGGTGTTCGTGCCCATCGATTGCGGCGCCGTTGTCGGACCGCTCATGGAGAGCGATCTCTTCGGGCACACCCGTAACGCATTCACCGGCGCCGGTGAAGCCAAGCAGGGGTTGATCGACCTCGCTCATGGCGGCACGGTTTTCTTCGACGAGATCGACGATCTGCCCCTTGACCTTCAGGTGAAGCTCCTGCGCGTCCTGCAGGAAAGAGAGATCCGTCCCGTGGGATCGCTCACCCGCCATAAGGTGGATTTCCGGGTGATTGCGGCCACCAACCGCGATCTCGCCGTCGAAGTGGAGCGCGGCCGCTTTCGGGAAGACCTCTACTATCGTCTGAAAGTCGTCACTCTGCGCCTTCCTCCCCTTCGGGAGCGAAAGGAGGATGTTCCGGTGCTGGTCGAACATCTGTTGTCGCGCCTCGAACGACGGTATGTCTTGACGCCGGAGGTGCGGGATGCGATGCTTGCCTTTAACTGGCCGGGAAATGTCCGTCAGCTCGAGAATTGTATACAGAGCATGGTAGCCCTCAACTCAGGTCCGATCCTGCGGCACGCCGACCTTCCTTCCTTCATCGTGAACTTTCGGCGTGAGCATGCGCCTCTGCATTCGCTCGCCGCGGCGGCGGGTGTTCAGGGGAATGGAGCGGCGGCCGCGGACCCAATGACTGAGGCGCCGGGCGAGGTGATCCCCCTATACGAGGTGGAAAAGGGAGCGATTCAAAATGCCCTCCTCCACACGCGGAACGATTGTGTAATGGCGGCGCACCTGCTCGGAATCGGCAAGTCCACGCTCTATCGGAAATTAAGGGAATACCGGTTGCCTCATTGAGAATCGCGCTCGACGCCACCTACAGTATCGGCGCTAATCTCTCGGGAGTGGGCGTCTATTCGAAGGAGCTCATGTACGGTCTCGCGCGCGCCCATGGCGATGCCGTTTTCCACTATTGCTACCGCCCACACCGCTTCTTTCGATCCTTCTCCGAAAGCATTCCGCCAAACTGCCGCAGGCGTCCGCTTGGCTTTCCGGACACGTGCCGACTCTTCCATGGCTTGAATCAGCGGCTGCCCTCCGTGCCCTGGCTCCGCCGCGCGGTATCGACGTTTCACGACCTTTTTGTCATGACCGGGGATTACTCCACGCCGGACTTCCGGGCGCGATTCACGGCACAGGCCCGGGACGCCGCAACACGCAGCGATCACATCATCGCTGTTTCGGCCTTTACGGCGCGTCAAGTGGAGGAGTTGCTAGGGGTCGAACCGGCGCGCATTACCGTCATCCATCACGGCATCCGTAGCATGTCTTCCGCGCCTCCCGCCGCGCGCGCGTCCGGACGCGAGAAGGTCATCCTTCATGTAGGCGCCATCCAGCGCCGCAAGAACCTGGCGCGTCTGGTTGCGGCGTTCGAGCAGAGCGGGCTTGAAGAATGGCGCCTGGTTCTCGCCGGGTCCGCCGGATTCGGATCGGCGGAGATCCTCCGCCGGATTGAAGAGAGCCCCCGCCGCGCCTGGATCGAAGTCACCGGGTACCTGACCGATTCCAGTCTGGCGGATTGGTTTGCGCGCGCCGCCATCTTCGCCTTCCCGTCGCTCGACGAAGGGTTCGGCATTCCGTTGCTCGAAGCGATGTCGGCGCGGGTCCCCATTGTGACCTCGAGCCGTTCCGCTCTCCCTGAAGTTGCCGGAGACGCGGCCCTCCTGGTCGATCCAGAAGACACTGCCGCCCTCGCTGAAGCCATACGCGGGCTTGCCGTCGATTCGGAGCTTCGCGAGATGCTGATTGAGAAAGGCGTTCGGCGGGTTGCGGAGTTTACTTGGGAAGGCGCTGTCGCGAAAACGTGGGATGTCTACCGGAAGGCCGGCTGAACGCTACTGATCGTCGACCGAAATCTTGAGCGCTCGCAGGAACTTCTGATCCTGGCTGGTGAGGCTGATCTTCCCAGTGGATTCGAAGGCCGGAGCGGGTTCCGAAGAGCCATCTTCGTCCTCGCCCGATTCATCCTCGCGCTTGTTGAAGCCGATCGTCGCTTCCAGGACCAGGAAAACGTCGTATCCGGCGCGCTTGATGTTGCCAATGGCTTCGGCGATGCGCTCCGAATCCGATAGAGACTCGTTGATTGCATTGCCTAGCTCTTGCATCAGGTTCTTGAGACGCTCTTCCAATCCATGCCCCCTTTTTGGGCCACGCAGCAGACCGGCGATTCGACCGGTCTCCACTTCAGTGGATGCACCGCGTCAGCCAAGCGTTGCACGTTTTCGGCGGAACACCGCCATTTGCACTCTACTCTGACATATCGGCGAAACCAAGGCAACACAATATAGTACCGTCGGCTATTTCTCCTTGGGCGCCGCGTCCTTCACTACCTGAATCCCCTTCGCCGAGTACCAAGGACGGATCTCCACCTTGAGCCTGCCCGCCTTCACCGCGGGGTCGCTGTCGGTCAGCGCCTGCGCCTCATCCATGGAGCCGACTTTGAAAACGAAAATGCCGCGCAACTCGCCGTTGTCCATGAACGGTCCCGCCAGAATGAGTTTTCCCGAGTCGGCCATTTTCCCGATATGCGCCATATGAGCTGCTTGAATCTTCGCGGCCTCCGCTTGCGGCATCGCCGTATTCGGGCCCCGATATAGGAACGCCATATAATAGGTAGTCATCTCCACAGCGGGAGTTTGTTGCCCCCACGCTGCTTGCCCACACAACGCCCCAACAAGGGCCGGGAAAAAGGCGATCGACTTCATCACGCAATTCTCCTACACGAAACAGATCGCCGCAACTATCTTCATTTGCCGCCCGGCGCGAGCGCCAGGTATGGCACACCTCCCGCCGCCTGCCGGATCTCGCGCCGTAGCGGCGCGGCGGAGCAGTCGGGCAATGGGGCTACGGAATAGTAGTTCAATCCATACCGCCAACCTCGATGCAGTTCCGCCACACAAACATCTCGCGCGCCGCCCGAGCGTTCAATTTCCTCCCAGAGCGGGCGCGCCGAATACGCAGCGTCGATTGCGGGAATCGCGCGCGCTTTCAAGAAGAGTATTCCGCCCGCAAGCACGAATGTCAACGCCGCGAGAGCCATGAAGCGGAAGCCGCGGTCCTCTAACACCCATATAGCGGCCGCCGCAGGCAAGGGCCACAGCCAGCGCCAATCAAACGGCGGAATAGCCGCCCTGGAAATTCCTCCGGCCAAGGCTTGCGGCAACACGCCGGAGAGCGGGCCAACAACGGCCAGACCCGCCGCAACGAAAGCCAGCGTCCAGCGCGCGTTCCGCTGCTCCGCGAGCGCAACTCCAATCAGTGCGGCCGCCGCCGGTATCGAGGGCAACACATAGCTCGGCAGCTTGTTCGTGGAAAGTGAAAAGAACACGAAACACCACAGGACCCATCCCAGGAGGAATCTCCGCTTTGAGTCTCCGTAGAACGACCGCCGGAACAACCCCGTAGCGGCCGGTGTCCACGGGAAGATCGCTCCAGGCAATACCCAGGCATAGAACCAAAACGGCTGCGCATGCTGCAGGGCAGTGGAAACGAATCTTCCCAGATGATGCTCCACAAAGAATTTCATCACAAACGGGGTCCCGTTATTCCACCAGCACGCGACATACCAAGGCGCCGCCACCACCAGGAAGGCGCCCACGACGCGAGCGGTCGTCAAATCCCGGATTCGGCGGCGGCCGCACCACAGTAAGGGAAGGGTCAAGACAAGAGGGGCCAGCCCTTTCGACAGTACCGCCGCCCCCAGCAGCGCCGATGCCGCCGGTAGCCTCCGCGCGTCTCCGGATTCAATCCAGTTGAGCGACAGGAGCATCGCCGCCCCAAAGGTCGCGGCGAGCGGCAGATCGAACACCGCTACGTGGCTATAGCCTAGCCATCCAGCCGAGGTCGCGAGCGCCGCAGTCCCGTACGAGGCGGCGCTTTGGCCGAACTTCTCCCGGATGATGAAGAAAAAGAAGGCGAGGAATGCGACAGACAACAGAGCGACCGGGATTCGTGGCGCGAGTTCCTCTCCGAGTCCGAGCCGGAATGCCGCAGCCGTCATCCAGTAGAGCAGGGCGGGCTTCTCAAACCACGCCTCGCCCCACAGTCGCGGTGTCACCCAATCTCCGGACCGCGCCATTTCGCGGCCGATCGAGGCGTATCGAGGCTCGTCCGGGCCGACCAGCCCCATACCGGAGAGTCCCGATAAATAAAGGATAAGCACCAGCGACACCGCTACGATCCAGGCCACGCGAGACATCTGTCGATTATCGTCGATTCAAGGCCTATCTCGCCGAAAACGAGCGATATCCGCGCCTCGGGCTTTATCGAGGACTCGAAACTTGCGAGAATAGCTGAATCGGCGGGGGCGCGTTCGAGCCTGCTCTTTTCGAATGCCGTCGCCGATGGGCCGGGAACGGCCGGTCAAGCTGCGATGCCGTAGTCGCCGAAGATATTCGCTCAAGGCGGGTTCATACAGGGTTCCCAAAGTTCACGGGCCTCAGCCTGCGTTCCGATGAACAAGCCTGTCCTCGCAAGTATAGCTCGAAGGAGATTGTAATAACCCGATGCCGCGCCGATTCCTGCTGTTGACGTGTCTTTGCGCCTGCGCCCTTGCGCTCACTTATTGTTCAAGAAAGAAAGCGGGGGCGCCCGCCCTTTCGCCCGGCGCGGCGCTGAAGAGTTTCCATGTGAGCGAAGACTTCAGGATTGAGATCTTCGCCGCCGAGCCCGACGTGGTCGATCCCGTCGAAATGGTGTTCGACGAGAATGGCCGCGCGTACGTGGCCGAGATGCGCGACTATCCGGACGACCCGCCGCCAGGCAAGCCCGCCCGCTCCCGCATCCGCCTGCTCGAAGACACGAACGGCGACGGCAGGATCGACCGTTCCACCATCTTCGCCGAGCAGGTGCTCGAAGTCAGCGGGTTGTTCCCGTGGAAAGGCGGTCTCATCGTCACCACCGCGCCCGATATCGTGTACATGCGGGACACCGATGGCGACGGCAAAGCCGACCTCCGCAAGGTGCTCTACACCGGCTTCCCGAAAGTGAATCCCGAAGGACGCATCACCAATCTCCGCCTTGGAATCGACAACTGGATCTACGCGGCCAACAATGGCGCGGACGGACGCATTACGTCGCCCGATCATCCGGAGCGCCCCCCGATCCTCGTGCGGGGCGCGGACTTCCGCTTCCGCCCGGACACGGGTCAGGCGGAGCCCGCCTCGGGGCCCACGCAGTTCGGCATGAGTATGGACGACTGGGGCAACCGGTTTCTGACTCAGAACACCATTCATATCCGGCACGCCATCGTTCCGTACCAATACCTGCCGCGCGTACCGATGCTTGAGGTGGGCGCGCTCTCGCGCGACATTTCCGACCACGGCAAGCCCGACGTCCCCGTATTTCCGCTCACCAGGCCGCAGGCCTGGCGCGAACAGCGCACCGCGATCAGGCAGCAGAGATACACGGAGAACCAACTGAATCGCGTGGAGCTCGTGGGCGGATACTTCACGGCGGCGAGCGGTGGAACCGTCTACACCGGCGACGCGTTTCCCGAGGGATATGCCGGAAACGTTTTCACGGGAGACGTGAACGGGAATCTGATTCACCGCGATATTCTCACGCCTGACGGTGTGTCATTCTCCGCGCACCGGGCCAAGGACAACATCGAATTCCTCGCCTCCACGGATTCCTGGTTTCGGCCCTGCAACTTCGTCAATGCGCCGGACGGCACGCTCTATTTCACGGATATCTACCGCGAGTTCATCGAGACGCCGGAATCGATTCCGGAAGCGATCAAGAAGGACATGGACTTCTGGAACGGCGACACCATGGGACGGATTTACCGCATCGTCCCCAACAAGCCTCGCCGCCAGGGCAATTTGAAGCCGGACCTCGGCAAGGCGTCCACGGAAGAACTGGTGCGACAGTTGGAAAACCCCAACGGGTGGCACCGGCAGACGGCGCAGCGGCTGTTGCTCGAGCGCAAGGACCGGACCGCTGTCGCGCCTCTCCGCGCGATGGCGTCTGGCAGCGCGAATCCCCTTTCGCGGCTGCATGCCCTGTGGATGCTCGACGGGCTCCAATCTCTCGACGCCGGGCTCGTGACGAAGGCGCTTAAGGACGCGGATCCCCGCGTGCGGGAACATGCGTTGCGCCTTGCCGAGGCATTTCCCAATCTGCTCGACGCCGTGCTTCCACTCGCAAAAGACGCCGGTATCAGGGTGCAATTTCAGTTTGCGTTCACGATAGGCAGCTGGACCGGCAAAGACCCGCGCGTATTGCCGGCGCTCGCGGATCTGACCGCGCGGCATCCAGACGACGAGATGTTTCACACCGCGATCCTGACCTCGGCCGCGGGATCGGCTTCGGAACTTTATCACCTGCTGCTTTCGCGGCGCCAGGCGCTTGATCCCAAATTTGCCATCCGTCTTACCGGCCTGATCGGCGCAAAGCACGATATGCGGGAGATGTCGAAGTTCTTCTCCGCGCCGCTGACCGAGCCCGCGCTAGACGGCCTTTCGCGGGGACTGAAGCTGGCCGGCGTGAACAGTCTCGTGGTTCCGGGCGCGGAAGCCGCGCTGCTAAAGGTCTTGAGCGGACAACCGGCTCCCGATCTGGAGATCTCCGCATGGGAGACCGCCCGTTACCTCGACTTGCAGCAACTTGTCCGCAAGGCGGCGGCCGACGCTGCGAACGCGGATCTGGCGCCGAACCGTCGCGTGACCGCAATTCGCGCGCTTCGCGGAGGAAAGTATGCCGAAGTCTCTCCGGCCCTGCGCGGAGTTCTCGACTCGCACCCCGCGGCGGATATCCAGATTGCTTCCGTCACGGCGCTCGCCGCTTTCGACGACCCCGCCGTTGGATCCATGCTCCTTTCGTACTGGAAAAGTTTGAGTCCCGAAGCGCGCAATGTAACGATCGATGCGCTGCTAAACCAGAAGAATCGCGTGCCGCTGCTCATCAAAGCGATCGAGGATGGCGGCGTCGAGCCGGCCGCGCTGAACATGGCGGCGCGCGCGCGTCTGCTTGAGTATCCGGACCGGGCGACGGCGGACAAGGCGCGACATCTGCTCGCGAGCCAAACGAGCGATCGGATGAAAGTGGTGGAGAGTCACCGCGACGCGCTGAAGCTTGCGGGCAATGTGGAGCGCGGCAAGAAAGCCTTCGATGAGAACTGCGCGCGTTGCCACATGCCCCGCAAACAGGGCGGGCGCGTCGGCCCCGATCTTTCCGGCATCAACAACAAGACCAGGGAGGAGTTGCTGACTTCCATGCTCAATCCAAGCTACGCGATCGAACCGCGGTATACGAATTATCTGATCACGACGACGGACGGACGCATGTTCGACGGCGTGATTGTGAGCGAGACGCCGGGGGCTATCACGCTGCGAGGCGGCTCGGAAGAAGGCGACGAGA
The DNA here is from genome assembly GCA_945893365.1 of Candidatus Sulfopaludibacter sp. SbA3. Classification (GTDB taxonomy): domain Bacteria; phylum Acidobacteriota; class Terriglobia; order Bryobacterales; family Bryobacteraceae; genus SYKU01. Next base: position 20,035 of record CAMDED010000008.1, read on the forward strand.
CCGTACTTCGCCGCAACGTGGCCGAGATCCGCGCGTCGACCATATCGCTCATGCCGGAAGATCTGGAGAAATCGCTGAGCAACCAGGATCTGGCCGACGTGATTTCCTACCTGCGGGGCGGTTTGTAAGCGCGCTATTCGTGGCGCAGAGCCACCACCTGATCGAGCCTCGCGGCTTTGCCAGCCGGCCAGGGAGACTCGGAAAAACCACGCGCGTCATCACCGAGATCGCGTCGTTTCGATCTACCCTGGCGATCAGCTTGAGTAAGCGTCAGACCGGGCCAGCCGCCTCGAGGGCCCATGGCCTTCGTCAGGCCTTGCAAGGGTGCGTTGAGGTGTAATGGCTTGAGATCATTCTCTTTCGATGGTCTCCAACACCGCCATTCTCCGGGCGAGTTCGCGATTTTGCCGCTCGATTTGATCGAATCGATCGCGAACCTCCTGGTTCTGGCGTTCCAGCCGGGCGCTTCGATCCTCGGCCGCAATCATATGCAGCGTGAGCTCCTCGATCTTGGCGAGAAGTTTCACCTGCATCTCACCCAAGCTAACGCCCTTCTGCTGGACTTCCGTTTCGGTCGGAATCTCCGGCAGATGATGATGCTCTTTAATGAGCGACGCGACTTCCGTCAAGGAACGGAGGCGATGGCTTGGGCGGAACACATAGTCGGCCCACCCGGTGTTTTGTGGCAATCACCTCCCTCGTGCCGATCGTTCCATTGACGGATAGCTTGTGCTGTGGCGCCGTCGTGCCGATACCGACGTTGCCGCCGCTGTCGGTTTGCAGGCTTAGTACGCCACCGTTGACATGGAGGGGCAACCAAGCTGATACCGCCCCACCAGCGGTCCTCGTCGCGGTGCTAACGTACCCAGTTCCGTTAAATACCATCTCTACTCCGGACCCGGAAGTCGGTGTGCCGAATTGTCCCGTCGTGCGAATCACTCCGCTGGCTTCGAGCAGGGCCCCCGGAGTCGCTGTCCAGATGCCCACGTTGCCGGACGCCCCATCGATTCGCATCCTCTCTATTGGGCTCGCCAGCGTTCCAGAACCGAAGATCATGGCCGCACTGCCCACGTTCCCACTGACAATACTCAGGGTCTGGTTCTGCGAAGAATAAAGGGTTCCTTGACCGACCTGAGAACCACCGAGGAGGAGGTTTCCGGCCACTTCAAGCGCAGCCTGAGGGTTAGTGGTTCCGATGCCGACCTTAACACCCGATGGTGCGGAAATCGTGCCAGCTCCGTATTGCCAACTCGCCTGGCCCCAGAGTGAACCAGGTAGATTCATTGCGCAAATCGCGGTAACGGCAAAAGGCAAGCAAGCGAATGCGGCGAAGGAGCCTAGAGCGTACGTAGTCTGCGCCGCAAAGCAATGGTCTCAACGTGTCTCCGGTCCTCTTTATTTGCCCAGAAATCCCAGCTTTCTGAGTTCCTGAATTGTACATCGAATCGCCCTTTCTGAGCTTTTGGTCTGCTGCCCCGGAACTCCTCTCCTCAGTGGTGGGCTGTGGGGTGGGCCGCTCGTTCACAGACTTCTCACCTTCGCGTTACCTCACAGGACCGAGGGCGCGCGCAAGCGGATTGCACGTGCCTCGGCAAGTAAGCCGTAGTGCGCTATTCGTGCCGTAACGCCACCACCGGATCGAGCCTCGCGGCTTTGCCCGCCGGCCAGATGCCGAAGAATAGCCCCACTCCCACGGATACCACCACTCCCATCACGGCCGCCCAAAGCGGCACGGCCGTCGGGAGGCTCGGAAACACAACGCGCGTGATCACCGAGATCGCCCAGCCCATGCCCATTCCCAGGAAGCCTCCAAGCGCGGTGAGCACCACGGCTTCGGTCAGGAACTGCAGGACGATGTCGCTGCGCCGCGCTCCGATCGCCTTGCGGATGCCGATCTCACGGGTCCTTTCGGTAACGGACACGAGCATGATGTTCATGACGCCGATGCCCCCCACCAGCAGGCCGATGGAACTGAGCACCACCATCACGATTGCGACCATCGCCGTCACTTGATGAAAGTGCTCGATCATCTGTTCCGAAGACGAGAGCCAGAAATTGTCAGGCTTGCCGTTCGGCACGCGGCGCTCGATCCGCAGCACGGCGCGAACTTCATCCTGCGCGGGTACGATCAGCCCGGCCCTTGCCGTCACGATCAGCATATGCTCTCTCGCGTTCGGAAACATCTTGCGCATCGTGAAGTATGGCAGCAGGACGCGCAGATCCTCCGACCCGGGTACGGACGCGGCGGGACGCTCCATCACGCCGATGATCTCCACCTGATGGCCGTTCACCTCGATCAGCTTTCCGATGGGGTCGAGTTGAGGGAACCACGCTTTCTGAATGTCTTCACCGATCACCGTGACCGGCAGCCGGTGCTGGTTGTCGACCTCGCCAATGAACCTGCCCGCCTTCATCACAGTTCCCGCGGCGGCGTAGGTTTCCTCTACGCCGCCCATCTGGATGCGGAACAGGTCATTGCCTTTGTAGCGCGCCCTGTTGATGCCGCCCCAATCCGGCCAAAGGAACGGACTGACGTAGGCAACCGACGGACAGCGCTCGGCAATAGCCCGGGCGTTGCCGATGGTAAGCGGCTTGCGCCGCCGCTCCTCGGGCGTGGTATGGTTCGCGAAATCTCCGTTGAACTTCAGGACCACGATCGTGTTCGGCCCGAAATTCCGCACAAAGCTCGTGATGGCGTCATCGAGGCCCGTAATGATCGATCCAACCCCAATCACCGTCCCGGTCCCGATAATGACTCCGAGCACCGTCAGGAACGAACGCAGCTTGTGCTCGCGGATTGTGGCGAGCGCGAGGCGGACGCCGGCAATGATCGCCGTCAGACGCATTTACTCAGCCCTCAACGCCACGATGGGATCGAGTTTGGCGGCCCGCTGGGCGGGGTAAATGCCGAAGAAGAGCCCAACCACGGCCGAGAGTGTGACTCCTACAAATACCGCGGATGCGGGAAGCGCCATCGGTACCGGAGTCGTCGCGCGCACGACTACGGCGATGCCCCACGCGAGCAGTACGCCAAGCAAGCCGCCCGTGCTGGCCATAAGAGAGGATTCGACTAGAAACTGCTGCAGGATATCCGCGCGGCGGGCCCCGACCGACTTGCGGATTCCAATCTCATGCGTCCGCTCGGTCACGACTGCCAGCATGATATTCATGATCACGACGCCGCCCACAACCATGAATACCGAGACCACGGCAACCGCCGTCGCGGCGATCGCCGACGTCATTTTTTCCCAGGTCTCGACCACCGAATCCGCCGTGAAAATCCCGAAGTTATCATCCTGGTTAGGCGGCACATGGCGGTAGGCGCGCAGCAGCATCCGGATCTCGTCCTGCGCCTGCTTCAACTGCGAATGGCCTACGGCGAGCGCGCGGTAAGAAATCCCTCGCCGCGAGCCGTAAATCTTGAAGAACGTCTCGATCGGGATCACCACGAAGTTGTCGAGCGACTCTCCAAACACCGACCCTTTCGCTTTCGCGACGCCGACGATCTCAAACCGCCGCCCCTGAATGTCGAGCATCTTACCGATCGGATCCACATTCGGGTACAGCTTCGTCTTGATGTCGTTTCCGATGAACGCGACGTACATTCGGCGCTGGTCCTCCATGTCGACGATGAAGCGTCCGGCGACCGCCTCGAGACCCGCGATCACACCCATGTTGGGACTCGCGCCCTGGATCCTAACCCGCTCGATTCGTTCCCCGCCGAACTGGACCGGCGCCCCCCAGTTCGACTCCATGCCGATCTCCCGGCTGAGACCGGCCTTGGCCTTCACAAACTGGAACTCCTCCTGGTTCATCTCCGGATTCCGCCGCTGCATCTCCAGCCATTTCTTCGGATCCCATTGGCCGATCATGACCATGCGCCGGATCTGGAAACTGTCGGCTCCAAGATCGTCCGTAATGTGCTCGGCGATATAGCGGTTCATGCCCTCGATCACCGACATTACGGCGATCAGCGTCGTCGTGGCAAGAATGATCCCGAGCAGCGTAAGGAAGCTCCGCAGCTTGCTGCCGCGTATCGACCCCGCCGCCACGGAGACCGCTTCCAGGAATGACGCGTTCGCCCTCACTCCAAGCAAAGACGCGCCGGGAGCGGGATTTGTTCCGCTAAATCTACCGTCGCCGGGTTGACGCCGGGTGGGCGCTGTACAATGCAAACATGATGAAGCTATTTCTGGCCGCTGTGCTGGCGTTTCCGCTCGCGAGCGCGCAGGACGTGAAGCGTCCCCCCATTACGGGCATCGCGCACATGGCGTTGTTCGCCGCGGACGTCGAGAGGTCGCGCGCCTTTTACAAGGACTTCCTCGGATACGGCGAGCCGTTCGATCTCAAGAACCCCGACGGCAGCCTGTCTCTCACTTTCATTAAGATCAACGAACGCCAGTACGTCGAAGTGTTCCCGAAAGAAGCGGGTACGGACCGGTTGAATCACATCTCGATCGAAACGCCCGACGCCGAGGCCCTGCGCCTTTACCTGGCGTCGAAAGGCGTCGCTGTGCCGGCGAAGGCGAATAAGAACCGGATCGGCAACCTGAGCTTCAACGTGAAGGACCCGGACGGACATACGCTCGAGATTACGCAGTACACGCCGGACGGCGCATCGGCGCGCGAGAAAGGGAAATTCATTGGGCACAATCGAATCTCGGACCGCATGGCGCATTTCGGCATCCTTGTCGGAGCCCTCGCGCCGGCGATGCAGTTCTATGGCGGAATCCTCGGATTTCAGGAGACATGGCGCGGTAGCCGGGATCCGCAACAGCTCAACTGGGTCAACATGAAAGTTCCGGAGGGGGATGACTACATCGAGTTCATGCTCTACACCGAACTCCCGGAGCCCACGAAGCGAGGCACGCAGCACCACATCTGTTTGTTCGTACCCGACATGGACAAAGCCGTGGCGATTTTGGAGACGCGTCCGGCGCGGCAGGCATATGCGCGGCCCATGGAAATTCGAACCGGTACCAACCGCAAGCGGCAAATGAATCTGTTCGATCCGGACGGCACGCGCGTGGAACTGATGGAGCCTCACACCGTCGACGGAAAGCCGACGCCCTCCTCGACCGCTCCGCCGCCGAGATAGGCGCTAAGGACTACGCCCTTCGCTCGTACAAGTGGACGCACGTCTCGTGACGGCTCGCGCCGCCATCGTTCACCGCGAACCGCTTCGGCTTCCGGTTGGACGTTGTAAGGGGCGCGCTCCACATCGTCGCACTTGCATACGCGCCGTCCTTCCTCAGGGCGTAAAAACTGATGTCGAACTGCGCAATCCGCGCCTTGTCGTCGCCGTAGTTCCGCGAAATGCGCTTCAGGGCGTCGAGGCACGCTTCCTTGGGCGGCATTCCGTGCCGCATATTCTCGACGATCGTATGGGCGCCGGCGATGCGGATGTTTTCCTCACCCCTGCCCGTCGAGCCCGCCGCTCCGACGTCAGGATCGACGAAGACGCCAGCCCCGATGATCGGAGAGTCGCCCACGCGTCCGGCAATCTTCCAGGCGAGGCCGCTGGTCGTGGTCACGCCGGAAATCTCGCCCCTGGCGTTCAGCGCCAGACAGTTGATCGTTCCCGTGGTGGGATGCACCGCCTGTTCCCACGCCCAGGCCAGCGTCTCGTCATCGGCGTCCGGAAACAACTTCTTCAGACTGGCCTTCGCCTTCGGAGGCGCATCGAGCCCGTCCGACCAGTTGCTGTGTCCCTTTGGATCTTTCACCGCGCGCTTCCAGGTCAGCCAGGCGAGACGCGCTTTGTCCGTGAGCAGGTTCTCTTCGCGAAATCCCATGGCTTTCGCGAAGCGAAGGGCGCCCTCGCCGACAAGCATGACGTGGTCCGTCTCCTCCATCACCAGCTTCGCCACCTTCGCCGGCGTCTTGATCCCGCGAATCGACGCCACCGAGCCCGCGCGCCTGGTGGGACCGTGCATCACGCTCGCGTCCAGTTCCACCACTCCATCTTCGTTCGGCAAGCCGCCGTAGCCGACCGAAGTATCGTTCGGATCCTCTTCGACGATCGTGACGCCGGCGACCACGGCATCGAGCGTATCGCCGCCGGCTTTGAGAATCTCCATCGCCTTTGCGCACGCCACAAGCCCGTTATCGCTGGCGATGACGATGTTCCTGGGGGCCGCCGGGCTTTGCGCGGCGAGGGCGGGCGCGGCGACGGCGGGCAACACCGCCGAACCCAGCATCCAGCTTCGTCTGCTGATCATGCCTTTCCGTTTAGCGGCGGCTGACGCGCACAGGCTCCACCGCAAGCGTGAGCGCCATGGCCGCCCAGCTCGTTCCCGCCGATGAAATCCACTGGTCGTGTCCGTAGGGGAAGCCGCTCTCGAAGTACGGCTGGACGGGCAGGGACCGCGTCTTCACGTGCCACGATCCGTCCTTCGCCTGCGTCTTCAGCAGGTACTCCATTCCGCGCAGATAGGCCGGATGACTCACCGCCACGCCGCCGCCGAGATGGAGGGCGTAGAGCGCCTCCCCCGTCGCGTAAGCATCGCTATCCATCGCTGGAAGCTGCGACCACCCGCCATCGGCCCGCTGCTTCGAAATCAGGCCGTTCGCGGATTTTTCGAGCGCCTCGCGGCTTGCCTTTCCCCACCCCAATCCAAGCAGATGGAAGGCCCGCTCCTGAGTCGAGTCCGGCTGCGATTCGAGAAGCCAGCCCACGGCGCGGGCAATTCTCTTCTCCGCCTCCGCGCGCTGGTTCGCCGGCGTGTAACGCTGCAAGGCATGTATCGAGAACGCGGTCGTGTTGAAATCGTCGTACGTCATCGGCGGACGGTTTCCGGCTGTCTGCCATCTTCCGTCGGGAGCTTGATTGGCGTTGAGATAGTGTATGAGCGCAGTCCTGCGGTCGTCGCCCGGTTTCTTCAACGCCGCATCGACGAACAGCCTGTATCCGACGGAATTCGCTCCGCCCACGGCCACCAGCTCGTAGATGCGCTCCGCGGGCGTCTCTTCCGCCTCGGGCGGAAGCTGGGCGTAACTCTTGCCCACCGCGATTCCCCGCTCGCGAGCCATGGCTTGCGCGGCCGCCGGCAGAAATTGGTTGTGGCAGGAATTGCAGCCTCCGCGTTTGATGAATTGCGGGCTGGTTTTTTCCAGTAAAGCGAGCCCCCGCACAACCGCATCGCGCACAGCCTCGGGCTTCGGCAGCTCCGCGGCGTTTGCGGAAACTGCGGCGGCAACCGCCAGCCCCACGGACAGCAAGCCGTTTCCGAGAACGGTCTGTAGTTTTCTTCCCTTCGTCATCTCATCGCTCCTGGATTTCTCGCGCTTCTTTTCTCACGTTCCCTAGTGGAGCAGGCGGACAATCTCCGTATCGCCCCTTTTGGCGGCCAGACTCAGCGCCGTTTCCCCTTCTCCGGTTGCCTTGACATCCGCACCCTTGGCCAGCAGCATCTTCACCACTTCGGCCTGCATCGACTCCGAATACGCCGCGTACATCAGCGGCGTGTACCCGCGATCGTCCTGCGTATCCACGCGCGCGCCCTTGTCGAGAAGCAGTTTGACGATATCCCTCGATCCCCAACTGGCGGCGATATCGAGCGCCGAGGCCCCGCGCTTGGTTCGCGCGTTGACATCCGCGCCGTGCTCGATCAGCAGTTTCACCGCGGCGAAATTACGGCTGCGGGCCGCGTCGAGCAGCGCTGTCGATCCGCTCTCCATCGTGACGTTGGCCTTCGCGCCTTTCGCCAGCAGGAGACGCAAAGATTCCACCGAGCCCGCGGCTGCCGCGTTCATCAACGTGGTGCGGCCCGCGAGGTCCTTCGCATTCGCGTCGGCGCCTTTGGCGAGAAGGATCGTCATCAAATCCGCTCCCGAAGGCTGCATGGCGGCAAGCATAAGCGGCGTGCGGCCCTCGACGGACCTGACGTTCGCATCCGCGCCGCGGTCAAGCAGCAATCTGACGGCTTCGACATTCGTGCTGGCCCACAACAGAGCGGTCGCGTCTCGATGGTTCTTCGCGTTCGGATCGGCGCCGGCGTCGAGCAGCATCCGCATCAACTCCACGCCGCCGAGCACAGTCGCGTGCATCAGGGCCGTCGCGTCTTGAGCGTCGCGGGCGTTGGCCAGAGACTTGTCGCCGCGCAGCATCTTGCGGACCGTGGCCGCGTCGCTTCGGCGGACAGCGTCGAGAAACGCCCTTACTTTCGGATCAAGCGGTTTTGCGGGCTTCTCGACTGCAAGGTCCAAGGGCGAATCCGGGAACTCGGCTCCCTGGTCGATCCAGGCCCGCAGGATGCCGATCTCCTCGGGCGCGAGCGGTCCGGTGGGCGGCATCTGAATGCCGGCGTCGGGGCCCGCCAGGCGCAGAATCAGTTTGCTGTCGGCGCTCCGGCCGGGCATGATCACGGCTCCATAGTCGCCGCCCCGCAGCGCGTTCTGCCGCTTATCCAGACGCAGGCCGGACTGCTGCTGCGACTTACCGTGGCAACCGAGGCACTTGGCTTCGAAGATGGGCTTGACCTGCTTGTCGAAGTCGATGGGCCCACTCGCCGGCGGCGGCAATTTCGACGCGGCGTCCGCACGGGCGCCAGCCAAGACAAGAGCGGCGCAGGCAGCCGCAAGGGTGATTGAGCTTCGGATCATACTGGACACCGACAGTATCACACCGTGACCTCTGGAACAAGCGGTACCCCTATCCACCCTGCCCAGCTTTTGCCTGACCGGCCGGGATCAATCCTGAACTACGCACGGCGCCTCATCGGTTCTTCCCGCGCCTCCCGTTTAGCCTACTCGTTGAACGCGCGGAGCCCTTAGAAATCACGCCCACTTCCGCAAGTGCCTGTGCATGCAGGTCAAGCCTTCCGTCCGGCCACGCGGCGGGTCAGGCGCCCGTCTCCCAAGGTTGTTGACTCGACGGCGATGTTAGCCTTGCCGAGAGATGAGCGCCGAAAGATGGGCCACCCGCCGCGTGCGTAGCCGAAGTCCTTTAGGAAGCCAAAGGCGGCGTAGTTCAGTTCCGCCGTTGCGTTTGGCGCTGCCCCGCGAAGACGACATCCTCCGCCCAGCTATCCTAGAAGCCAGCCGGAGAATTCCTATGCCGCTGCTATCGCCGCCGCCTTGGCTAGGAGGGAAGGGGGAGCCCGATTACCGGCGATCCCGAGTTGCGAGAATTGAGCGACATGCTCTCCGTCGAGCGGATTGGTTGGTCTCTACCGTGAGCGCTGTAACTCCTGTGAATTTCGCCGCGCGCGAGGTCGGGCGCTCAGGGCAGCACGTCCCGCCCAATTCGTGGGGCGCTTGTTTGCACCGCGAACGGGAGATCGTAGGCAGATTGGATGGCCAGTAGGGCGTCTTTTCGGCACAAGTCAAAACGCAGCGCCAGTCCGGCGGAAGCGGCTGCCAGTTTCTCCATCCGACTGCCAGTTAACGCCGGTCAGGCGCCAACTGGAAACCGGCGACATCACTTTCGGAAACCCGAGTTCAACTTTGTTTTCCGCTCTTCCAAGGCGGCAATCTGGGTCTTCAACCGTTTCAACTCACGGTTGATGCGCGCCAGTTCCGTCGTCGCCTGGAGATTCCGCAGGTGTTTGTCCCCGTGCTTCTTCCGGACGAGCGTTTCCACCTCGCGCCGGAGAAGCCGCAGCCAGGGGTTCCCGTGCATGGAGGCTTCCCTTTAGTGGAGCTTGCCAGCCCGGATCGCACGGATGATTTCGTCCTGCTCCAGCCCGAACTCCTCTCGCGCGGTCTTGTCGCTCAGGGTCGCTCCCTTACGCTGCCATTCCGAATCGAAGTCGTCCATAGGTCCGCCCCCACTGACGTCACCGCCCGATTCCCTTGCTCCTCTGTATGGCCGCCCTCGTCCGCCGACGTCCGAAGCGAATACCCGATGCCATTCAACGACGTGCGGCACCCTCGATATCGCGCGGGCCCGCGGCAATAGCGCGCTTTCCATTCCACGATAGCGTCCAACGCGGATCGGATGCCGTGCGCGCGGCCCTGCCACCCTTTTGCGCTTCCAGCCGGTGGGAGGTTGAAATGAACATCCGATGGTCCAACTTTCTTCGACTCAGGGCCTACTCCCGCCGGCTGAGACGGGTCCATCGCAGCAATTCCTCGCTGAGGGTGTTCAAGCTGTTCGTAATGCGGTCCGTCTCGATGACGACAAGATCGTAGCGCCCGTTAGTCCTAAGAACGGCGGAATCGCCCGAATGAATCAGCGCGTGATGGCGCTCACGAAGGAGGGGGAGGACGCCGCTGTCGATCGGCGAGCCGCGCAGCGCCGCGGCAAGATAGTACACGGTCAGCTCAACTGCGTTTGCGAACCGTTCGAACGCCTCGCCTTCGGAGCCCGGATTCCTGGCTGACAACCCGGCTTCGAGCGCCATCGCGGCGTGTACAAACCGGTGCGAACTTGCCTGCATCGCGCCAAGAAGGCTGAGGCTCTCCGGCGGAGTCCCGGGCTCGGCGCTCAAACGATCGATGGACGCTTCGAGGTTCGAGCGCGCCAGCCGCGCCGCGATCCGGGTGCGGTCAAGTTCGTGTGGGCCAAGCGCATCCTGGCCCAGGTAGCATTCCCGAATGGCTCGGAAGTAGAGCCTGTAAGCGTCGAGCATCCGTGCCAGGGTCTCCGCCACCTGAGTTCGCTCCCAGGTGGGCCACAGCCAATAGGCCAGGAGGGCGACGGCGCCTCCGGCGGCGGTATTTACTCCGCGCGCGGCCATTACCGCATAGGGGTCGTCCGCGCGAAGAAGCGCAACCAGGATTACGATCAGCGCGGTAATGGCGGTAACGAAAATGCCGTAATTCGCAGGGCCAAGACAACGCAGCACGAATGTCAGCGTCCCAGCTAGCGCCACCTGGGCGGCAATGGCCCGCGGCAGCGCGTAAAACAAGCCTGTGGCCAGGAGGATCCCCGCGAGTGTGCCCGCCAGCCGCAGAACGCCTCTGCTGAACGTCGCCGTAAAGTCCGGCTTGAGGACGATCGCCACAGTCATGGGAAACCAGTAGGGCCGGCCCAGTCCGGCGAAGCGTGCAATGGCATCGCCAATCGCGACGCAGACGGCGAGCCGTGTGGCGTGGCGAAACGCAGCGGATTCCGGTCTCAAATTGGCGCGAAGCGTCGCTAGGGCTCCGCTCAACCGGAGGCTCGCCGGGGTTTTGGCCTCGCGGCGTTCGAAAGCCTCGCGGCCGGAGGGAGTGTAGAAGGCGGCCATGTCGGCGGCGGAGCGAAGCTGGCCTGTGACGGCAGCCATCTGTGCGCTCGCCTCGAGCGTCATCGCTGTACGTTCAGGTGACGCTGTGCGCTCGAGCGACGGCATACTTTCAAGCGACGCCGTACTCCCGGGCAGCGCCTCCCCCCGGTATTCACGGAGCGCTTCGGTGAGTTCGTCGAGGCTTTGCAGGCACTCAGGCGCAGCCTTCGCCGTCTCGCCGGACAGCAAGGAATTGCCGATCGTGCCGAGCAGGCGCGCGCAGATGCCGAAGTAGCGATTCACGATCGCGCCTTCCGCCGCCTCCGGATGCTCCCGCACCATCCGGCCCCGATACCGGCGCAGCGCGAGAAGGCCAAGCCGCAGGCGCTCGGCTTGCCGGAGCAGCAGCCGGAAACGCTCGCCCTCAATCGAATGCTCCCGGTCAAGCGACGTCAGAGAGTCCTGAGCGGCCGTACTTTGTTCACTTGCCGGAGGGGCTTGCGTCACCTCGAGGGGCGCCGCTGCGTTCCGCGCAAGCTCGAGGTAGAATTCCCCGATCGCACGCCGTATCGCGGCGTACCGCCGGAAGGGCCAGGAAATCAAAGCCAAAAAAGTTTGAAGCAGTCCACCCAGTAAGGCCAGCAAACCGGAGTACATCGCAGCCTCCGCGGACATCGGGAATGCCGCGAAGACTACCAGCGTCACCATGCTGAGTACGCCCAGATCCGCGACGCCAGGGCCAAGTGCGACTAGCATTCCACCCACAAAAGCCCAAACCGCGGTCAGGGGAACCATGAGTGCATGGTTCCGTCCGAAGCAGCCGCCCGCAAACACCGCGATCGCCACCAGGAAGCTTGCGGCCAACATGCGCCGGGCCCGGACGATGTGAGGCTCATGGCTATCCGAATAGGAGACGTTCAGCGCCCCGGTGCTCATCGCCAACCCGAGCGGGACCGAGCCGAGAGCGGCGCCCGCGGCCAAGGGCAGAACCACCCCGATGGTATTCCTCAAAGCCAGCCAAGGGGACACTTTGTCGGCCTGGAAGCGAACCAGTATCCGCCAGAAAGCCGCCCAGGCGGCTGGCGTCGACGGCCGCGCGGCGGACGCTATCATTTTGCCGGACTCGGAATCAATCGTAGACCATGTGCAAGATCTTCTTCAAGTCCTCCCATGCCTCCCGTTTGGCGTTCTGATTGTAGGGGCGGAGCAGGTAGGACGGGTGGTATGTCACCATCACCGGAATCCCGTTCCACTTCTGCCAGTGCCCGCGCAGGCGGGTCACGCCCTCCGTCCGGCCGAGCAGCGCGCGCGACGCGGTGCCGCCCAGTGCGCAGATCGCCTTGGGCCGAATCGACGAAAGCTGCCGGAACAGAAATTGTCCGCAAATCTCCATTTCGTCCGGTTCGGGCGTGCGGTTCTCCGGCGGACGGCACTTGACCACATTGCAGATGTACACGTCTTTCCGGAGGATCGGAATGCCTTCTTTCGAAGCCGTGTTCTCGATCATTTGCGTGAGCAACTGGCCAGCGCGCCCGACGAACGGGAAGCCCTGCGCATCTTCGTCCGCGCCCGGGCCTTCGCCGACAAAGACGAGCTTCGCGCGCTCGTCGCCGGATCCAAAGACGATCTTCTTGCGCCCCGTATGCAAGCGGCACCGCTTGCAGTCGCCGATGTCTTCCAGGATCTTGAACAGCGTGTCGCTCTCAGGGGCAAGTCCGGGCAGTACCATAATTGGCGGGGATTCGTGTTGAGTCTCGAGCCGGGGTTCCGGTGAGGTCTTGAGTAAAGGATCGAGTTGGCTCTCGATCGGATACACCGGTTCAGGGTTGCGTGCAGGCGCGGCGGCAGCCTCAACGGCGCGAGTCTCACGCCGGTAGATCGTTTTAAAGCCGAGGTCGCGGTAAAACTCCAGGCGGCGGCGAAGTTCCACCGGGGTCATTGGCGCGCGTGGAGCGCTTGGCGGAGCCGAAGCGCCTCATCGAAAATGCGGTCCGCAATTGCGCGCTTTGAAGCCCGCTCCACAGGCACCGTCTCGCCGGTTCGCAGGGCGAGAACGACCTCGTTCTCGTCGGAATCGAAGCCTAACGCGCCGCCAACCAGATTCCCTACAATCATGTCGCAGTTCTTGGTTTCGAGCTTGCGGTGCGCCTCTCGATTCAGATTCTCAGTCTCAGCCGCGAAACCAATCAGCAGGCGGTCGCCTTTCCGGCGGCCAAGCTCGGAAAGAATGTCGGGCGTCGGGTCGAGTTCAAGGGTAAGCCGCGCCGCCGTCTTCTTGATCTTCTGCTCCGGCGGACGGGAAACGTGAAAATCGGCGACGGCCGCCGACTTCACGATGATCGTCGCTTTATCCAGGCGGTCCAGAACCGCCGCCCGCATCTCGTTGGCCGTGCGGACCGGCACCAGAGTAACGTCGCGCGGGGCTTGAATGTGAACCGGGCCGGAAACCAGGATGACGCGCGCTCCCCGTGCCCGGGCGGCTTCAGCGATGGCATACCCCATCTTCCCGCTGGAGCGGTTGGTCAGATAGCGAACCGGATCGATGGGCTCCTGCGTCGGCCCGGCGGTCACGAGAACGGTTTCCCCTTCTAGATCGGACCGCCGGTTCCCTTCCGCGAGCACCGCTCTTGCGATCGCGTCCGGCGAGGCGAGCCGCCCGGCGCCGGTCATGCCGCATGCGAGATAACCTTCCTCCGGCTCGACGATGCGGTGGCCCCGGTCGCGGAGACGCTTCACGTTTTCCCGCGTGGCCGGATGCAGCCACATGTTGGTGTTCATCGCGGGCGCGAGGATCACCGGACCCGTGAACGCCAGATAAGCCGTCGTGAGAAAATCGTCAGCCAGTCCGTTGGCGAACTTCGCGAGAAGATCGGCCGTTGCGGGGGCAACGGCGAACAGGCCGTTCTCCTGAGCCACGGCGATATGTTCGACGGCGCTCGACAGAGTGGCGTCGCCGGACGCCGAGGAAAACAGGTCTGTGATCACCTTGCGGCCGGTGAGAGCCGCAAAGGTGAGTGGACGGACAAATTCCTGCGCGGCGGCGGTCATCACGACCTGGACACGGGCCCCACCCTCCATCAGCGCGCGGGCTAATTCCGCTGCCTTGTAGGCCGCAATGCCCCCGCCGACTCCGAGCAGGACGTTCATTGCATGGTGGTGGGGCAGGCCATCGTCGTTTGTGGCCTGCCGTTTGCGCGGTAGAAGGCAGGCGACGAATGATGATCGCCTGCCCCACCGGCTGCCGGTTGCAACAGTTGTTTCACTCCAAGTCCCTTAAACAGCCTCGGGCGACGGAGCCTCGGGTAGACCGATTCCAAACAACTCGTACTTCACCAGGCCGCGGCGCACTTCTTCGATTGCGATCACGGTGGACTTCTTCGAAGTGCTTGGCAGGAAGGGCCGCGATCCGCCCTGGAGTTGCCTCGCGCGCTTGGCGGCGACGATGATGAACCGGTAAATGCTGGCTTCCGGATCGTCCGGAATTACGCAGTAGGCGCTCGCTTTGATATCCGCTTCCGAGATGATCTTTTTCACGTAAATCCTTTTACTGCAGGGCTTCCGCCTCGAACGTCGCCAGAATCGGACTGATCCGGTCTTCCATTCGCGCCCGCCGGGCGCGTTCGGCCGTTACGATAGCCGCCAGGGTCCGCACGGACGGCTCAACCTCAGTGTTAATCAGCACATAATCGTATGCGCTGTAATTCCGGATCTCCTTCGCGGCATCCGCCAACCGCCGCCGAATAACTTCGTCCGTATCCTCGGAACGGGCTCTCAACCTCTGTTCCAGAATCTGACGGGACGGCGCCAGAACGAAAATCGAAACCGCTTCGGGAATCCGTACCTTCAATTGTGCCGCACCTTGTACGTCAATGTCGAGTACCAGGTCCAGCCCGCGGGATCCGGCTTCTTCGAGAGCGGACCGGTTGGTGCCGTAGTAGTTGCCGAAAACATTGGCGTATTCGAGGAACTCGCCGCGGTTTATCCGATCCTCGAACTCGCCGCGTCCGATGAAATGGTAGTGCTCTCCGGGCTTCTCATTGCCTCTGGGGGGCCGCGTCGTGTACGAAATGGAGAAGCTCAACCCCGGGACGCCGCTCATGAGCCGGCTGACGAGCGTGGATTTTCCCGACCCCGAGGGCGCCGAGATAATGAACACCGAGGTGGGGGACGACTTCATTCGAGGTTGAGGGATTGCTCCCGGATCTTATCGACTTCCGCCTTGGTTTCGAGCGCGAGACCGGTGATCTCCAAACCTACGTCGCCGGCGCCGCCGGTCTTTGAGAGCACCGTGTTGGTCTCGCGGTTCATCTCCTGGAGCAGGAAATCCAGTTTCTTTCCCACCTCACCGGAAGAATGGAGGAGAGCCCGGAGTTGGCTGGCGTGCGTCGTTAGCCGCACCAGTTCTTCGCTGATGTCGCTGCGGTCGGCCAGAATGGCCGCTTCCTGCGCGAGCCTGTGCGGATCGACTCCGGCTCCCTTGAGCAGTTCACCGAGGCGCTGTTTCAGCCGCTTGTGAAAGGCGGCCAAAGCTTTGGAGCGGATCTTCTCCATCGCCTCGGCTTTCTCGGAGATCGCCGCGCAGCGCTCCCGCATCTCGGCTACGATCGCCGCGCCCTCACGCTCGCGGAAAAAATTGAGCGCCGAGCAAGCTTCGCCCGTGGCTTCGACGATCGCGCGCTCCAGATCTTCGGAAAGCTCGAGACCCGCCGGCTCCGCGCGGAATATGCCGGGAACGACGCGCAGCGCCGCGTTCAGATCCGGTTCGCCCTTGAGATGGAACTCCGCGCGGGCTTGCTCAAACGCCTGCAAGTAGGCCGCGAGGAGATCTCGATTCAGGTATCCGCCATCGGCCGCCGCGGCGCGCGTCAGATTCAGCGTAATCTGCACATGCCCTCGCGCCATCCGGCTTTTGACAACCGCGCGCAACGCGGCCTCGATCGAATCGAACTCGCTCGCCATATGAAAATGCAGGTCGAGGCCGCGGTGATTCACGCTTTTCACCGTAAGAGTGATCTCACCGCCCGGAACCGCCTTTCGGACGCGGGCGAAGCCGGTCATGCTGCGCAGGCTCATGGATTCACCGCCGCGTCGAGTTCGACGAATTGCAGGTCGTGAAGCCGCTGATAGATTCCGCCGCGGTTGACCAGTTGCTCGTGGTTTCCCACCTCGGAAATGCGTCCTCGTTCGAGGACGACGATTTTGTCCGCGCGCCGGACGGTGGAGAGACGATGGGCGATGACAATAACAGTGCGGTCCGCCATCAGGTTTGCAAGAGCCTTTTGAACTAACATTTCGGATTCCGTGTCGAGGTGCGAGGTGGCTTCATCGAGAATCAGGATAGGCGCGTTCTTGAGCAGAGCGCGCGCGATCGCGATGCGCTGCCTCTGGCCGCCGCTGAGTTTGACGCCCCGCTCGCCGATGCGGGTCTGGTAGCCTTCCGGAAGCCGCTCGATGAATTCGTCCGCGAGAGCCATGCGCGCCGCGCCGCGGATGCGAGCCGGCGGCGCCCCCGCCTGGCCGTAAGCGATGTTGTTCTCGACGGTGTCGTCGAACAGAAAGGTCTCCTGCGCAACGATGCCGATGTTCGCGCGCAGCGAGCCGAGATCCAGGTCGCGAACGTCCCGGCCGTCGATGCGCACCGCGCCGGAGGTGACGTCGTAGAACCGCGGGACGAGATTCACCAGACTGGTCTTTCCCGCGCCGCTCGGTCCGACAAGCGCTATCACTTCTCCCGCGCGCACTTCAAGCGAAATGGAATCGAGCCGGAACGATTCGTCCGCCGCCGCGTAGTGAAAGCCGGCGTTGTCGAACACAACCGCCTGCGAGAAGTGCATCAGGCGGGGCGCTCCGGGCTTGTCATGGATTTCCTCGGCGCGCTCGAGGTATTCGAACACCTTCTGCGATGCGCCGATCGCCTGTTCGATGATGTTGTGGATTCCGGTGAGCCGCTTCACGGGCTCGTACAGCATGAGGAGGGCGATGACGAATGTGGTGAACCCGCCGGCGGTCATGCCGCCAGCCTTGATCTGCGTGCGGGCGTAGGCGAGCAGGCAGACGATCGTGATGGCTCCGAAGAATTCGATGAGCGGCGAGGCCAGCGCCTGCTGCAGGACGTAACGGAGATTGCTCTTGAGCAGCCTGCGTCCGGCCTGCTCAAACCGGCGGACTTCATGCTCTTCCGAGCCGAAGGCCTTCACCACCTGATGCCCGCTGATGGCTTCCTGCAGAATCTGGCTGATCTCGGCGGCGTCGTCCTGAGCCCGCCGCGTGGTTCGCCTTATCCGTCTTCCAATGCGCGCCGTCGGAATCAGAACGAAAGGCAGCACGGTCACGCTGATGATGCCTAGTTTCCAATCCTTGTGCATCAAGACGAAAAGCAATCCCATGACAACGAAGGTTTGGCGCAGAAGGTCCGCCAGGATGTGCGAGGTCGCGACCTGGATCTTGTCGATGTCGTTCATGATCGAAGACATCAGACGGCCGGTCGAGTGCGTTTCGAAGAACATGGCGCCCTGCTTGAGCACTTTGCGGAAGACGGCGTTTCGCAGGTCCATGACGGCGCGGAGCCCTACGGAGTTCACGAGGTAATTGCCGAAATAGTCGCAAACGCCTTTCACCAGGAAGACCACGAGAATCCCGAAGGCGACCATAGTCCAGACATTGTGGATGCCGGAAGGCACCAACCGGTCGAGATAAACCTTTTGATCGAGGACCGGAATGGTAAGGAGGAGGACCGGTTCGTCCGGCGCGGCGGGGTTCAGGACACGGTCGAAGATGGGGCCGATGAGCAGAGCGAGCGAAGAGTGAGCGGCGCCTACGCATGCCATGAGGAGCACGGCTGCGACAAGCATGATCCAATAGCGGCCGGCGAAGCGGAGCAGGCGGAGGTAATCTCTCATCTAATCGCCTGCGTGAACCTGGAGCCTGGAGACGGCGGAGAGAACCCGATCCACGCCTACGCGATCCAAATCGGTCAAGACTTCGGCCGAGGCGCGCCAGGGAGCCCAGATGGCGGGGTTCGACGACCCGAAGATCACGACGAGCGGGACTCCGAAGGCGGCGGCCACGTGCGCCGGGCCGGAGTCGTTGCCGATGAACAGCGACGCTCCCTCGAGCAGCCGCAGCGTTTCGGACAACGGCGCGCCGGAAACGGTGCGGTACTTCAAAAAGGGCGTCAAATTCTCGCCCGCGCCTCCAATGAAAACCGGTTCGAAGGGAAGCGCCGCCGCGACTTCAAGGAACTTCTCCTTGGGCCAGACTTTGTCCGGTTGCGATGCAAGCGCGTGGATCACCGCGTAGGGTGCGCGGGACCGTTCCCCTCGCGCGAACAGCCTGGCGCGCGGAATTTCCACGCGAGGTGCGCCGAGATAAAACAAGGCTGACGCCGCGTGCTCCGCCGTGTGAACGGTACGCTCGACGCCGAGGATCTCCTGCGCGCGGGGGATGCGCACGTTGTAAAGCCGCGGAAAGCGATAGTGGCCGAAGCCCGCCCGGTAGCGCGCGCCGGACAGGGCCGTCATCAGCGCGCTCCGCGTCCCGCCATGCAGGTTCAGGCAAAGCTCGGGACGCCATGCCCGCACGGCCGCGACGGACGGCCGAAGCAGCGAATCCACATCGGGGTTGCCTTCAAAGATTGCCGCGAATCGGGTCTCGACGGCCACGGCTACGCGGAGATCGGGGCGGGCGCGGCGAAGGATATGGAGCGCGGGCGTCGAGAGAACGCAGTCGCCGAGGGATCGTAACCGGATCACGGCGACCCGCGAGCCTTCGGGCAATCGCTCTAGGATATTCTCCATTGCGGGCACGGGCCCATGGTCAGGCCTCGATCTTGGCCTCATCGATCAGCATCACCGGAATTTCGTCGCGGATTGGGTAGACGCGATGGCACTTCTCGCATTTCAATCCGCTCTGGTCCGCCGTGAGGGACACGGTGGCCTTGCAGAGCGGACAAACCAGAATGTCGAGCAAATCTTTGCTAATCGCCATGGCGGAAGCTCCAGTCTACGTTTAGTCTAGCAACATCAGGCGGCGGCCCTCATTTCAGCGCGCGCTTTCATGACGGCGGCGAGGTACTGCCGGGCGCGTTCTTCGATGATGTCGAAACGTCCGTCTTTGATGGTCCCGGCGTCCACCAACTCGCCTCCGACGGCGACCGCGGCTGCGCCGGCCTTGAGGAAATCACCCGCGGTTTCGAGGTTCACGCCGCCGGTGGGAATCATCTCAATTTGCGGGAAAGGCGCCTTGAGCGCTTTGATGTATTTGGCTCCGCCGACGTTGCCGCACGGGAACACCTTCACGAAATCCGCGCCGGCTTCCCAGGCGGTGAGCACTTCGGTGGGAGTCAGCGCGCCGGGGCAGATGACTTTCGAATAGCGCTTGGCCATTTCGATGGTGGAGAGCCTCAAGCTGGGCGTTACGAAGAAATCGGCTCCGGCGAGCATGCAGGCGCGGGCGGTTTCGGGATCGAGTACGGTGCCCGCGCCGAGGGTGATCTTGCCGCCGAACTGATCGGCGACCTTCTCGAGAGCGCGGATGGCTCCAGGCACGGTCATGGTGATTTCGGCGGCGCGGATTCCGCCGCGGTAGATGGCTTCGATGGCTTGGATCGCGGCCTCCGCGGAGGAGGTGCGGACGACGGGGACGATGCCGATTTCCGTAATGGACGCGAGGATCTGCTCTTTTGTCATGAAGCTAATAAGGTATCAAATTCCTGTGGGCGGGCGAGCCGTCACCCGCTGCCTACTCTGTCCCGGTAGGCGATGCATTGTTCGAGCACGCGGCGGTACGTTTCAACATCCACCTCGCGCTCGGAACAGATCAGCATCAGCGTACCGTCGTCCTTGAAATTCCCGTCCCAGGCAATGACCGCCTCATCTGTCCAATCCGTCCGGTACGTTCGCATTTTCTCCTGCGGCATGCGGTCGAAGTAGGCGCGCAGATTGTAGGCCGTCTCGTCCGACGGCTCGTCCGCGGGTTCCTGCTCAAAATTCCAGACGGGTTGCTTCATGGTTATGGCCCTTGAATGGCGTCTATTTTAGAGGCTCGGCTTGCCGGTAGAACCCGCCGCCAACCGTACGCATGAATTTCCCCCACAGCGCCGCGGACAACTCGCTCATGTCCGCGGCTCGCACCGGAATCACCTGAACGTGGAGACCGGCCATTTCGTCGCCCGAATCCGGACCCCACCCGACGCGGCGCGGCGGGTGATTCGGGTTGTTCGGATTTCCGTCCGAGTTGTCGTAGCTGAACTCCATCTCGACCCGGGTCCCTTCCGGCAGACGGACTGGCTTCGCGTAGCGGTACTGCTCCTGCTGATTGAAGTTCCAGTCGCGAATCCACAGCAGCCACTGTTTGCGGCCATCCGGCAACACCGCAATACCCTTCATCTCCCTGCACAGGTAATGGGCGTGCGGCACGATTCCGATCGCGTCCACATCCACGGGCAGCGTGAACGCGTCGCGCACCTTGTAAGCTCGTTCGCCGGGCGGGATGTCGATGCTTCGCGAGCCGAGCGGAATGTCCGCGAGGCGCTTCTCCGGCGCGCGGTCCGCGAAGTGGAAGCCCACGCTCGCGCGCTCCTCCTCCGGTTTGCCGGTGGGATGAAAATGGATCTGGAGGACCAGGTTCGCTCCCTTTCGCAGAACCACGCCGGTTTGATCGGGCATGCGAATCGGCTCCGCGCCCGGAGTCCAGCCGCCAAGTCCGCCTCCCGGCAGAAAGCCCGGCGCGCCGAAGCAGGGGTAGCTGTCGCGGCCCCGCGTTGCGGCGCTGCTGTCGGTGAACATGAGTGCGTGGTGAACCACTCTACGGTTGCCCGGGCGGAACTCGACGGCCTTGACCCACCGGTCTCGTTCGATCGGCAAGGGGATGACGAAGCACATGTAGTGATCCGGGCCATCGGCCGGGACCGCGAACGGAACCTTCATTTCGACCGCAAGGTCCGGCGTTCCGAGCCGCCAGCCGCCGGGAAACGTCGGAGGCTGAGCGAGTCGCGAGGGGTCGCCTTCGGGCGCGCCATCGCCTGCCCACTTTGCGATCGCGGCGATCTCGGCCTTGCTCAGGCTGCGCTCATTCTCGAAATGTCCGTATCCCGGTTCCGGTCTCCACGGCGGCATGATGCGGCGCGCGGTCACATCGGCAAGCTGAGGGGCGCGCTTGGCCGCGTCCTCATAGCGCAGCAGGGGAAATGGGGCGGCCTCGCCGGGGCGGTGGCACGCCGCACAGTTCTTATAGAGGATGGGCGCGATGTGTTCCGTGAAAGTAACGGCGGCATTCCGGACAGGCGTGCGGAGCTTGAGAATCGCGCAGCCCAGCGCCTTTGTCGCGGGTTGTGACACGGGCTTTCCGGCTAGAACTTCGTCAAGTGCGATGCGTAAATCCTGCCGTCTCGGGACTTTTCTAGACTTACCGAAGTCGATATACCGGTCGTCGATGCGGCCGTGATAAAGCGTTTTCCCTTCCACAACGACAGCCGCTTCCGGCGTAACCGTGGCCCCTGTTTGGGCGGCAAGCGAATGCCATGGATCGATCAGCGCGGGAAACGGGTGCTTGTGCCCGGCCGCCGGGTAGGCCGCGAAAAAGGCGACGCCGCGCGGCGAATAGTCGGAGAAGAGCCGAGCCATCTCCGCCATGTAGGAATTCGAGATCGGGCACTCGGAGCTCAGAAAAAAGAAGACGGCCGGCTTATCCGGCGGAACCTCCGCCGCGGTGTGACGCACTCCGTCGCCGTCCAACAAGTTGAACGCCCAGCCAGCGGCAAGCAGGAAACCGGCAAATCCCATCCGTTTCGATTATCGCAAGCCGCGCTGTGCAAGAATATTGGCGTGACAAAAACACTCTGCGTGATGCTGGTTTCCTGCTCCGCGCTCTGCGCGCAAACGCCCCGCTATGAAGTGAAACGCGCGGCAAAGCCGATTGTTGTGGACGGTAAGATCGGGGGAGACGGCAAGACCGGTGCGGGCGAGTGGGCCGCGGCCGGAAAGATCGACTTCGGCTTCCCCTGGGACTTCCAGACCGGGGCGAAACAGAGGACCACCGCCCGCCTTCTTTGGGACGACGAGTTTCTCTACGTCTCCTACGACTGCGACGATACCGATATCACCGCGCAGTTCACGCAGCGCGACGACCCAACCTATCGCGACGATGCGGTTGAGATCTTCATCAATCCCGTGCCTTCCCAGATTGCCGTCTACTATGGCCTTGAGATGAACGTCCGCGCGGTTCTTTACGATTACTTCGCGGTGAACGCAAAGCATTTCCTGAAGCGGTTTCAGTTCGACGGCGTGCAGCTTGCGGCGGATATTCGCGGCACGCTCAACATGAGCGGCGACAAAGACGACGGCTGGAGTCTCGAGGTAGCCATCCCGTGGAGAAACTTCGAGGAGCGAGCGGCGCGGCCCACCCCTGGCACGGTCTGGACAGCCAACCTGAACCGCTGGGACGGTACGGAGCCTAACCGCCGGCTCAGCATGTGGACCGATCCGCGGGAGCCGAAGCCGTGGCCGCATAAGCCGGAACGATTCGGGGAACTTGTGTTTGTGAAGTGAACCGCGGCCAGCCGTGCCGCCGCGCCGGAAATCCGCGCCCGGCCGGCGCATGGGGAATTCTTCAGCGGGGCCAATCGAGATCAAAATCTTCGAGCAACCGGTCCACCGTAAACGGGCAGCGCTCCGGCAGATTCACAGTCCTCACCCCCGTCTCTAACAACGCACCGCGCACCGCCCGGGTGTAGATGCCGGGTAGTTCCTCCTCGAGGAACTGCTTCAGGCTTGGCGAATCCTTTACACGTAGCGTAATCCGGTCCTGGCTGCTGATGATGGACCGGCGCCAGCTTGCGCTCTCCCGCTCCGGCTGAATCCGCCGCTTCATCTGATGCAGCAGCAACCGCAGCAACTGCGAATGGACCGCCCATCGGTCGCGCTTCCCCAAGGACTCAATCTCCTCAGCCAGGTGCTCCAGGTCAACCTCGTCGAAGCGGCCGGCGCGCACGCATTGGGCTGTGCGGGCTGACCACTCGACAAAGTCGGTATCATACAAGGTTTTCGCAGTCGCGCCCATGATACTCATCATACCCTCGACACTCTCGGCCGCGAAAACCAGGATTCCCGTTTCACACGAAACCGGATGCCTGGAGGCCGCTGAACGATCGCTCGCAACTCCCGGCAGCCGGTCCCGGAAAGACGCACGCAGACTGCCGGCGCCGAAAGGCATCAGATGGTTCGTCAGGCGCTTTCAAAAAGGAAGTCCGGCCGCGCCGGCGGGCGGCTCCTACTGGTTCGGCAGCACGAAAACTTTCTCGCCCGGACGCACCAGCTTCAGCTTGCGTCGGATCTCGAGTTCCTGCTCCGCCGGATTGGCGGTCAGCCGTTCGATTCTCTCTTTGCGCGCCTGGTTCTCCCTGGACAGTTCCGCGTTTTTCTGTTCCAGTTCCTTGACCTGACGCATCTTCTCCGCCAGTGCCGGAATGCCGTGCGGCCCGCGGATCACGAAGGCCGCGTAACCCACCGCGAACAGCCCCAACAATGCATAAAGCACTCGACTCAACGAAAATCTCATCGAAACCGCTACTATCGTAAATAGTAGCATTGACGCGCTTGGCGGGGAAATGAAACTGTGACGGACCAAATCGTTGTGTTGTGCACTTGTGGAAGTTCCGAGGACGCCGGGCGGCTGGCGCGCGGTCTGGTCGACGCGCACCTTGCGGCCTGTGTCAGCGTGATGCCCGAGGTGAAGAGCTACTATCGCTGGAAAGGAGCCGTCGAAGAAAGCGCCGAATCGCTGCTGGTCATCAAGACGTCGAGAGTCCTGTTCGATACCCTCCGCCACTGGATCGAAAAGGAACATCCCTACGACGTGCCGGAAGTGATCGCGCTGCCGGTCGTGGACGGAGCGCCCAACTATCTCAACTGGCTGCGCGAAGCGGTTGTGAAGCCGCCGGAGACGTAACCGGGATTTCGATCTCCATCAGCAGTCCGGGATTCGCATTCCGCGCGCGAATGGCGCCGCGGTGCAGATCGACCGCGCGCCGCGCGATGGAAAGGCCCAGACCTACCCCCCCGCTCGCGCGGTTCCGGTGCTCTTCCACGCGGTAAAAGGCGTCGAAGATGCGCTCAAGCGACTGTTCCGGAACGCCGGGACCGTAGTCGCGCACCGCGATAACCGCTGTGCCGGCGGATCGTTTGCGCAGATCGACCTCCACGGCGGTGCCGGCGGGAGCGAACCGGATCGCATTGCGTACGACATTCTCGATCGCGCGCCGAAGAAGCTCGCCGTCACCGGAGACCGTGATGGAATCGGGGGCGCTGAGGCGGAGAGTGGAGTTGCGATCGTGCGCTTCGATCGAACAGTCCTCCACCAGGTCGAGCAACAGTTCGTCCAACCGGACCGGACCGGCGCGCAAGGTTCCCGGGTCGCCTTCGGCGCGTGTAATCTGAAGCAACTCGCCGACAAGCGTATTCAGACGGTCCGCTTCTCTCTGAATCCGGTTGAGCGCGAATTCAGCGTCGGCCCCGGAGCGGGCTAATTCCACGGCGACGCTCAGGCGGGCAAGCGGGCTGCGCACTTCATGAGAGATATCGAGCAGCAGCCGCCGTTCGGCCTGGAGGAGCGTCTGTATGCGCTCGGCCATCCGGTCGAAGGTGCGGGCAAGGTCGCCCAACTCGTCGCGGCGGCCGGAGGATGCGCGCGCCGTAAAGTCCCCTTTTCCGAAGCGTTCGACGGCCTTTTGCAGATGGCGGAGCGGAGCGGTCAAATAGATCGCAAGCCCATAACAGAGCGCGAGCGCCGCAAACAGGGCCCAGATCTGTTGGGGAAGGAAGATCCAGGGTCCGGGACCCGCCCGGTCCGGCAGCACCAGAAAACGATACTGGCCGTCGGAGGCTCCAAACATGGAAGGCGGCGGTCCGCCGCGAAACGGCAGCCACGGAGGCAGGGGTCGCGACGGCCGCTGCCCCGGCGCGAACGCCGGGCGATCTTCTCCCGTCAGCACATCCTTCCCCGAAGCGATTTCGATAAGCGCGCCGCGAACGCCCGTCGCATTGAACGCATACTGCAGGTAGGCGCCGAGAGCTTCCTTGCCCCCCGATTCGTAGGCGCTCCGCGCTTCAGTCAGCAGGAGACGCGCAAGGCTCGGAAACGGCCGGCGCTCTCTTGGACGGTTCCAATCCGAAATCGCGATCTCGCCCACCACGGTCACAATGATCGTTACCAGGAACCAGAGCAGGATTCGGGCAAACAGCGATCTCATTCCGCGACTCCTTCATCCGGCGTTCTGCAGAATTGATAGCCGACGCCTCGCACCGTCTTGATGATGACCCGGTCCTTCTCGAGTTTCTTGCGCAAGTGACTGACGTGCATGTCGACCGAGCGGTCGAACGCGGTTGCCTTGCGGCTGTAGAGATGCTCCATCAGGTCGTCCCGGGAGACCACGCGGCCTGCCGCCCGCATGAAGAACTCGAGGATGTCGAATTCGAAGGTGGTCATCTCGACGGGCGATCCGCCCACGCTTACTTCGCGGGCCGCCGCGTCGAGGCGGACGCCATTGACTTCAAGGCGCGACGCCGAGTCCGGACTCCGCGGTTCGATGCGGCGCATGATGGCGCGGATGCGGGCCGCAAGCTCGCGCGGGTTAAAGGGCTTGGGAAGATAGTCGTCGGCGCCGGTTTCGAGGCCCACGATGCGGTCGACATCCTCGCCCCTCGCGGTCAGCATCAGCACGGGCACGCGGCTCTCGCGCCGGATGCGCCGCAGGACTTCAAAGCCGTCGAGACCCGGCATCATGACGTCCAGGACGACGAGGTCTCCGTCTCCGGCCAGGGCGCGCGCCAGTCCCCGGTTGCCGTCGTGCGCCGATTCGACGGGGAAGCCCTCGCGGCCCAGATATTCCGTGAGCAGAGAGCAAAGTTCCACGTCGTCGTCGATGAGCAAAATGCGCACGGCTCAAATCTATCACGCCACGGGGCGCTCGGAAGGTAAATAATTGTAAGCTACTTGAGCCGGCATAACGGGTCGCCCGCGACGATGTTCATCCAGCTCAAATAGGGAATGGAGCAATAGAAGCTTTCCGCCAGGTTCTGGCCGCCGAGGTACGCGGGAAGGAGCAATTGAGGCCGCGGCGTACCGCGTAGATAGGGTTCGTAGACGTGGCCCGACACCCCGGTTACGCCTTCGTGGATGTAGTCGGCAGCCAGAGTTTGAGGGGTGTTGGCGAAAAACGTCTTTGGATCCTTCCAGTGCGGCGTGATGTTCCATCCGGGCGGCGGCCGTGTGAAAGTACGGGCGTTAGTGGACACGAATTCTGTCATGATGGCGCCGGGAAGCCACTGAAACCCGAGCATGCGCCGGTCCCGGTTCTGGTCGTTCGACCCCCACGCGGCATACGCGATAACATCGCGTTCGTCGTAAAGAACTTTCTTCGACTCTTCGAGAACTACGCGGTCCTTGGGAAGGAGGCGGGCCGCTTCGCGCAACCAATCGTTGCCATCGCCGAAGTCGCTCGATTTCAAATCAAGCACGATCCTGCCGCGATTGGCGGCGGCCAGCGACCGGTCGATCATGCCCTTCACGTCGTCGAAATCGTATCCGGTAAGGCGCGTCACCAGGTACATGGGAAAGCGCTGGTGATTGAACGGGACCCCCGTCTTTCCAAAGTAAGGATTGTTCAGAATGCCAGGGAGGGCAACCTTCGCACCCTTGAGCTTGGCGTAAAGGAGGGTAAGTTCGGAGTCGACCGAGGCCATCTGATTGCCGGCCGTCGTGGAGGCATCGGCAATCTTCAGAGGAACGTCCAAAGTGGTGACGATGTAGAGAGTCTTCTCCACGAGCTTGCCGGCCGCGAGACAGCGCGCGACGGGAGCCTCAACCTGCTTCGAATAAATCTCGCGCGAAATCTCTTCCGCTGAAGGTGCGGCGATACGGCAGACGTTGACGAGCGGAACGCGCCGTTTCTGAGTGTAGTAGTCGCCAATGCGCCGGGACACGGTGGAGCTTTGGTTGACGACGAGAAGAACGTTCTCGGGAGTCTGTCCCAGACCAATCGGGAGCACGCAGGCTGCAAGCGCTAAGAGGCGCGGCACGTGATTCTACTCGATAACGCCTTCGGCGCCGGCAGGCGTCAGAGTACCGGTCGGCATCGGTGCGCCGGCTTCCATGGCAGCCGGAGGGCGCCCGCGCTCCAAAAAGGCGGCTGCCCGGCGTGAGATCGGGAGAAGCAGGGCGGTTTCGGCGCGTCGCGTTACTGGCATCCAATTACTTCCTCGACGAGGTATTTCCCTCCGTTCGATTTCCCGAACGCGGAACAGAGAGGCGCGGAGACCGGCAAGAGAAAAAGCATGTGTCGTGGATTGAGCACACTTCATGCTAGGACCGCCGGTCCGCGAAAAGCAAGGGCCGTTCTTCGCCGTCCCCGGCGTGTGCGGCGCCGCGCGGATGCCTGCCCGCGGCGGCCGCGGCGGCCCTGGACTTGTCAAATGAGGGCGGGAGTCGTAAAGTAGTGGCGCGAGAGTGCTCCGTTCGTTTTGCCGACGGGCGATCCCGCCTGGTTCAGTAGAGGAGCCTTAAATGAATCGCCCTGTTGCCGTATTCTTACTGTCGCTGCTGCTGTTAGCCGCCGGAACGGCGTTTCCCCAGGCTAAATCCACCGCTACTCTTTCCGGCTCCGTCACCGATGCCACCGGCGGGGTGATCCAAGGAGCCAAGATCACGCTCACCGGAGCGGAAACCGGTATTTCCAGAGAAACGAATAGCGACGGCATGGGTGTTTATCAGGTACTGCTGCTCCCGCCTGGAACCTACGACGTGAAGGCGGAGCGCGAAGGTTTTACCGGCCAAACCAAGAAGGGGCTCGAACTGACCGTCGGAGAAGACGCGGTTTTCGATTTCCAGCTCGCCATCGGCGCGAGCACCCTGCTGGTTGAAGTGGAGGGCGTCACGCCCGCCGTGGACACGGGCCGCATGCAGCAATCGAACACCATCGACCAGATTGCGGTGAGGAATCTTCCGATCAACCGCCGCGATTACCTGACATTCGCGCTGCTTGCGCCGGGCATTTCCGATTCAAAGGCCCTCGCCGACGCCAGCAGTTTCCGCGTGAAGCAGACCCCGGACAGCGGCCTTTCTTTTTACGGTGGCAATGGGCGCGGCAACAGCGTGACCGTGGATGGCGGCGAGGCGAACTCCACCGGCGGCGGTGTCCGCACCACCGTAAGCCAGGAAACCGTGCAGGAGTTCCAAATCAACCGTAGCAACTATTCGGCGGAACACGGCGGGGCGCGCGGAGGCGTCATCAATATCATCACCAAGATGGGTGGGAACAATTTTCACGGTTCCGCCTTCGCCTTTTTTCGCCATGAGAGTCTGGACGCCACCGACCCGTTCGCCATCACTCTTGCGGATAACCAGCTCCAGCGGATCAAGCCGCCTTCCTCAAGACAGCAGTTTGGCGGCACCATCGGCGGCCCGCTTAAGAAGGACCGGACATTCTTCTTCGCCGGTTATGAACAACTGAGACGCCGCGAATCGGCCGCGGTGCCCGTGCTCACGAACCTTGCTATCTTTCAGCCCACGGCGGCGCAGAACGCGATTCTCAGCGCATTGCCGGCCGCGGCCGCCGCGCAGCTGCGTCCCGCGCTCACCGCGCCGCAGAGCACGATCGACCTCTTCACCAAGAACAGCGGCGTGTTTCCGTTCAAGACGGATACCTATCAGACGCTGATTCGGCTGGATCACGCCGCGAACGACCGCAACCAGATTTCGTTCCGCTACAACTTCACCGAATCCCACGAAACCAATCCAAACTTGAAGGGACTCGTGGGGCTCTCTCGCGGATTCGTCAACGACACGGCGGACCACACGGCGATCGTCGGATGGACGCGCACGCTCAGCCCCTCGATGATCAACGAAGCGCGCACGCAGTATAGCTACTCCCGCCCCATCGTCGGAACCAACGATCCCTTCGGCCCCGAGTTGAACATCAATGGATTCGGCTTTTTCAATCGCGACATCTTTCTGCCAAGCGACGACATCACCCGGAAGCAGGAGATTTTCGACAACCTGAGCGTGATCAAAGGTTCGCACACAATCAAGGTGGGCGCGCAGGTACTGATTCGCGGATCGCGCGCGCTGTCGGAGACATTCTTCAGCGGCCGGTTTACGTTCGGCGCGCTACCCGGCGCGTTCGTGAGCCCCGCGCTCGCCACTACTTCGATCACCGCGCTGCAGGCTTTCAATCTTGGATTGGCGCAGTCCTACCAGCAGGGATTCGGCGACCCGACCGTATCGGCCACCTATCCGCTGTACGCCGGCTTTGCGCAGGATTCATGGCGGGCGCGCAAGAACCTCACGCTCAGCTACGGAGTGCGCTACGAGGTGGACGTCAGAT
Source organism: Candidatus Sulfopaludibacter sp. SbA3 (assembly GCA_945893365.1). GTDB lineage: Bacteria > Acidobacteriota > Terriglobia > Bryobacterales > Bryobacteraceae > SYKU01. Next base: position 49,564 of record CAMDED010000008.1, read on the forward strand.
CGGAATGGCTGCGCACGGACAAGAACAACTGGGCGCCGCGCGTCGGCTTTGCCTGGGATCCGTTCGGCGATCACAAGACGACGGTTCGGGGCGGCTACGGTATTTACTATGCGCCCACCGATTTCACCATCGACTACGTTGTTAAAGCGCTGGCCGAAGTGAACGGGCAGCGTCAGATCGCCCAAGTGCTCTCCACACTCAGCGCAGCCGACCCGCTGGCGCGCAACGGTCCGGTGAACATCTTTCAGACCCTGCGGCGGCAGGGCGTCATCGGAGTTCCGTCGCCACAGCGCAGTATCACTCCGGGCGACCTCTCGCAGTTTGGAATCAATATCAGCCAAACGGGTCCGCGCCCGCCGCTGACGGTGCTATTCAAGGGTTCGCCCGATTTCGTGAACTCCTACGCGCAGCAGGCGAGTTTCGGCCTTGAGCGCGAAGTTGCGCCGGGGCTTTCGGTTTCGGCGAGCTACGTCTGGTCGCGCGCGCTGAAGATCGTGCGGGCGCGGGACGACAATCTGCTTCCCGCGCCGGTCAATCCGGCACTCGGGATTCGCACATGGAGCGCGCCGTTTTTCAAGCAGCCGCTGCTGTTCCAGGACAACGTATACGAATCGACGGGCCGCAGCTTTTACAACGGCTTCATGCTTGAAGCGAACAAGCGCTTCGGCAGGAATCTCAGTTTCCACGGGAACTACACATTCAGCAAGGCGACCGACGAAGTGCTCGATTACAATAGCGACTTCCAGGCGAACGACCAGACGAATCTGCGCGGCGAGCGTTCGCTTTCAGCCTTCGATCAGCGTCACAAGGTGGTGTTGTACGGCGTAATGACCGCTGCGAAGGCTGAAAACGGCGCCTCCGCGCTGCGCCGGGCGGTGGCGAACTTCGTGTTTACGCCCATTTTCCGCTCGAACAGCGCGCGGCCGTTCAACCTGCTTGCGGGCGTGGATCTGAATGCGGACCGCCACTCGACCACGGACCGTCCGGTCTTTTCGGGCCGCAATACGGGAATCGGACCGAGCTTCTGGACCTTCGATACGAGGCTCTCGCGCAGGATTTCGTTTGGCGAACAGGCCGGCGTCGAGGTGATGATGGAAGCGTTCAACCTCTTCAACCACACGAATTTTGGGAGCGTCAACAACACGGTGTGCGCGGAGATCGCGGTGAGCGCCTGCCGGGCCGACCTATTGGGCGTCCGGCCCAGAGAGGACCGGGGACCAAGCCAGGCGTTCGGCTACACGGCGGCATTCGACATGCGGCGGCTCCAGATCGGGCTGCGGTTTACGTTCTAGGAGAGGGGTGGTTGAGGCCTGCTGCCAAGGCGTCCTCGGCTGCGCCTTCCCGGTAGAATTGTAGGCGATGGAGTTCCGGCTGTCGCGCCACGCCGAATGGGAGATGGCCAGCCGCGGCCTCTCGCTGGCGATGGTCCAGGCTGTCGTGGACGCTCCCGAACAACGTCTCCGCGACAAATTTCGTGCTGGCGTCTGTATCTACCAGTCGCGGTTGTGGTTCGAAGATGGGAAGATGTATTTGTTGCGGGTCGTGGTGGCGGAAGAGCACGCGCCGCCCGTGGTCGTGACGGCCTACCGAACCGGCAAGATCGAGAAATACTGGAGTGCCGAATGAAAGTCGTATATGATCCCGAAGTAGACGTGCTCACCGTTTTGCTGAGCGACGCGCCGGTCGCGGAAAGCGACGAGGACAAGCCCGGCATCATCCTGGACTACGATAGCGACGGCAACGTCGTCGGTCTTGAGATCCTCGACGCGTCCAAGCGGATGACAAACCCGTTGTCGGTCGAGTACGAGGTGACGTCCCCGTTGCGCCGCCCCATTGTGACTGACGCCGCTTAGTCTTCGCTTACGTCACGGGACCGGGATGGATCGGCGCGAGAGCGTTGTTCAGGCCCCGGTGGTCTGCCCCCGTCTCACGCCCGCCGCTCGCGGCATCGAGGATCGAGCGGAACATTCCCTCCGACATCTTCGATAGTTGTTTGGCCCGTCGCGATGCGGCGCGCGTCGAGATCGGATGAGATCCGGCCCGCGTTCCGCGAGCGCCGTACGCGACGACACCTTGATGACCGGAACCATCGCGAGTTTTTCGCGCCTGGAGAAGAGCGCTTTTCCGTACGACGCTACTCTACACGACCTGGGGACACTGGGTGGTTGTTTAATCGCTGAGGGCATCAATTTCTTTTGCGAGGCTGTGGGCTACTCCAGTTTCACTCCATGCAACCAGAACGCACTTGAATACTTGAATGATCTCATTGCACCGGGTTCCGGGTGGACGCTTTATGAAGCCGCCGCCATCAACGATTCTGGACAAATTGCGGGGACAGCCTTTATTAGCGGTCAACAGAGCGCCATTATTCTTGATCCAGTACCCGAACCTGCTACGGTGCTGCTGATCGCAAGCGGCCTCGCTCTGACGGGCTTGATTCGCAGACGTGTGCGAGGTGAGCGTGCCCGGGTGCCCGAGAAACATCCGGTAGTACATCAAGCACAGCAGCCCGCGAGACCCTAAGAGGATTCACCTCCGCTCAGTCTCATCGCCCAAGGCTCAAACAGTATCCGCTGAACTGCGAACTGGCGCCGCCCCCATCGTGACCCGACGCCGCTTAAGTGACAGGACCGGGATTGAACGGCGCGAGCGCGTTGTGAAGCCCCCAGTGGTCCGCCCACGTTTTGCGCCTGCCGCTCGCGATATCGAGGATCGAGCGAAACAGTTCCCATCCGATGTCTGCGATGCTTGCCTGGCCCGTCGCGATGCGGCCCGCGTCGAGATCGATGAGGTCCGGCCAGCGTTCCGCAAGCGCCGTGCGGGACGACACCTTGATCACCGGAACCATCGCCAGACCGTAGGGCGTGCCTTCGCCAGTGGTGAACACGTGCATGTTCATCGAGGCGAGCTGCTGCGTGCCGCAAACGAAATCGCTTGCGGGGGTGGCGGCGAAGACCAGGCCCTTGGCGGTCACTCGTTCGCCCTGACTCGCCACCGCCATCAGCGCGGTGCTGCCGGCCTTCGCCACCGAGCCAAGCGCTTTCTCCACAACGTTCGAAAGGCCGCCGCGCTTGTTGCCAGGCGTGGGGTTCGCGCTGCGGTCGGCCGAGCCGCGCGCGAGGTAATCGTCGTACCACTTCATCTCGCGGATCAGGTCGCGGGCCACGTCTTCATTGATCGCGCGCGGTGTCAGCAGATGGACCGCGTCGCGCACTTCGGTAACCTCGGAGAACATGACCGTCGCGCCGGCGCGGACGAGAAGGTCGGCCGCGTATCCGACGGCGGGATTGCACGTCACGCCCGAGAAGGCGTCGCTGCCGCCGCACTGCAATCCAACCACGAGATCCGAAGCCGGGCACGCCGTCCGCCGCCTCCGGCTCAGTTGCTCCAAGCGCTTTTCGGCCGCGCGCATAATAGCCGCGATCATGTCGCCGAAACCATGCAGGGTTTCGTTCTGGAGGCGGATCAGGTAAGGATCGCTTTCGAGAATGGGAAATCCGCCATCCGGAAACAGTCTCGCCGGCTGGAGCTTCTCGCACCCGAGACTCACGACAAGAGGCGCATCGCCCAGATTCGGATGCGCGCCGATGTGGCGCAGAGTGCGAATGGGGATTGCGGCGCCGGGCGCATCAATGGCCACGCCGCAGCCGTAGGTGTGCGTGATCGCGACGACGTCGTCGACGCCGGGAAAGCGGGGCAGGATCTCGGCTCGAATGCGGCGCACGGCGTAATCCACGGTGGGCGCAACGCATTGCACGGTGGTCGTGATGCCCAGGATGTTCTTCGTGCCCACGGCGCCGCCGGAGTTTCGGAAGCCATCGAAGGTATAGCCATCGATCTTCGGAAGGGGCGCCGGGACGGCGGTCGAGAGCTGCAATTCATCGAGCGAGGGCGCGGAGGGCAGATCGAGCAGGTCTTCACGCACCCACGATCCCGCGCGAAACGAGCGCGTCGCGTGGCCGATAATCTGGCCGTATCGGATGACGGGATCGCCCTGGTCGAAATCGCGCAACGCGACCTTGTGCGACTGCGGAATGCGCTCGGTGAGCGTCAGGCCGTCCGGAAACCGCGCGCCCGCGGGCAGACCCTCGGGATTGACGAGAATCGCGACGTTGTCGCGCGCGTGCACCTGCACGTAGAGCGGGTCCATTAACGGTACTCTAGCATGGGAGGACGGCATGGCCACTCTGGGGTTTATCGAATACGACGACGCGAACGCGGAGGTGCGCGCGATCTACGACGACATCATGGCGGTGCGAGGCGTGGACTGGATCAACAATTTTTGGAAGTCGCTCGCGCACGACCCCGCTACGCTCGCCCGCACGTGGCGGAGCGTGAAGGAGATCATGGCGCCGGGCGCGCTCGACGCCGTCACGAAAGAGATGATCTATCTGGCCGTGAGCGCGACGAACCAGTGCGGATACTGCATCGCGTCGCACACGGCGGCCGCACGGAAGGCCGGAATGACGGACGCCATGTTCGCGGAAGTGATGGCGGTAACCGGCATGGCGAACGAGACGAACCGCCTGGCGAGCGGTTATCAGGTGGAAATCGACGAGCGGTTCAAGGCGCGGTAAGTAACAGAGAGTCGGCGCAGATCCGGGCCGCCGAACACTACGTTTGCGAGCGCGCCGAGGCGCGGCTTTGCGAGATCGGCGCCTCCGGTAATTCGAGATGATAAGAAAGCCCGGCCCGTTTTGGCGCTCGAAGTGCGGGTGTCCGATGCCCGTGTTGTACAATCGATCCCGTGGATAAGACCGCCACATTCGCCATCGGCAGACCGCATGAGAAGCTGATGAACTACTACGTTCTGCGAGCTCTTGGTACGATACCGGCGTTTCCGGTGATGCTGATAATGTTGTATTTCCGGTATCACACGATGCGTTACCGGTTCGACGAAGAGGGTATCTCGATGAGCTGGGGCATTCTGTTCCGGCATGAAATCGTGCTGAACTACTCGCGCATTCAGGACGTGCATCTGAAATCGAACGTGGTGGAACGCTGGCTCGGACTGGCGAGGATAGAGGTTCAGACGGCCAGCGGCGGCTCAACTCCGGAGTTGATTCTCGAGGGACTGCTTGAATACGAGGCCGTGCGCGATTTTCTATACTCGCGGATGCGAGGTGCAACGGAAAACCATAAAAGGGGCGAGGGCGCGAGCGACGATCCCGGCCAGACCTTGAGCGGAACCCTTCAGAGCATCGCCGAGGAGTTGCGCGGCATCCGCCGCTTGCTGGAGGAGCGGAACCGTGTTTGATGTTCTGCGCGGCGCTTTGCTGCGTTTCCTTCACGTGCCGGCTGCGCCATGCCCGCCCCTCGGCTCCGCGGAGTCGATTCGCGTATTTCGAGCGGGACCCAACTTCTACAAATGGTCCGTGATCAAGTGGGGCCTGACGCAGACCGCGGTTGCCGTTGGCATTGCCGGGGCGTTTACCCTGTTCGGTCCTTTCTACTCGGTTGGGATTCCGGCCAGGGTGTGGCCGGAGTGGGTACGCGTGGGCTGGCTGGTTCTGGAAGGCATCACCGCCGCCGGCTTCGTTTTGCAGTTGCCGCTGACCTACGCAATGCTGCGCCTCGGCTACGAGATGCGATGGTACATGGTGACGGACAGAAGCCTCCGAATCCGCTCCGGAATCTGGTTCGTTGAGGAGCTGACGATGACTTTCGCCAATATCCAGCAGATCAATTTGAGGCAGGGGCCGTTGCAGCGGCTTCTTGGCATCGCCGATCTTGAAGTCACCAGCGCGGGAGGCGGGATTGAAAAAAAGCAGGGCAGGCGGGATACCAGGAGTGCGCATACGGGTTGTTTTCAAGGAGTGGATAATGCGGAAGCCATCCGGGACTTGATTCTGGAACGTCTGCGGCCGTTTCGCGACGCGGGGTTGGGCGATCCCGACGAACTGGGGGAGCAGCCGGCGGGTGCGCTGGACGCGGCGCAGGAAGCCCTGATGGAAGCGCGGGAATTGCGAAAGACAATCACTCGGATTGCACGGTTGGCTTCATCGGAGTCATAGGATGGCGGCTTCAAGTTCCGCCGCCTGACCAGGTGATGACCGGCATAGCGTTCTGGCGCGGCCGGAGCTTCTCACCGTTGGGTCCGTCTACGTTCCGATTCGGTCTGCCGCCAGGAGGCCGGTCCTAGAGTCGCGGCTGCGGCGGCTTCACGGCTTCCCACGGAAAAACGCCCCTGCTGCGCATTCTCCGGCGGAACACCTTGTCTCCGCTCATGGCGTAGAGCGTGCGCAGATCCGGGCCGCCGAAGACGACGTTTGCGAGCGCGCCGGGCTGCGGCTTCGGGATGATTCCCATCACCCGTCCCGGCTGATCGCAAATCTGTACGCCGATCCGCGTCGCCACATACAGGAAGCCGTCGCTATCGACCGTCATTCCATCCGCACCCGGCGAGATCGGCTCGTCCGGGGTTTCGAGAAAATAGAAAGCCTGGCCGTTCGCGAGCGACCCATCCGCCTGCACCTGGAACGACCAGACCCAGCGGCCCACGTAATCCGCCACCAGCAGCATCGACTGATCCGGGGTCAGCCTCACGCCGTTCGGAAAACCGATCCCCTCGTGAACCACGCGCTTGTTGCCTTTCGCATCGATGAACCAAACCTTCTTCGCTCCGGGCTCGGAGAAGTAGATCTCGCCGCGGCGGTTCACGGCCAGATCGTTCGATCCCACGCCCTCGGCGATCACCGATTCCGTCCCGTCCGGCGCGTAGGCCACCACGCGCTTACGCCCGTTCTGACACGCGTAAAGACGTCCATCGGGACCGAACATAAGCCCGTTCACGCCGCCCGTGTCCTCTTTGAAGACGGTCACCTTACCGTCCACGCCGATCCTGTGGATGCGGTTGTTCGGAATATCGCTGAAGAAAACGTTGCCCTGCTTGTCTACGGCGGGGCCCTCGGTAAACTTGTGCCCCTCGCTGACCAGTTCCCATCCAGCGGAATAGGGGTCGAGGAAATTCGAGACATGCCGGTCGATCACGGGTTTCGGCGCGGCAATCGGCTTCGGATACTCGCGCCAGAGCCAGCGCAGGGCGTCGGGAAAAATCGCCGAGCCGTGCTTGCTGTTGTGCCCTTCGGTTCCGATTGTGAAGGTGACGTCGTAGCCCGCGTATTTCAAGGCGGAATAAATGTCCTGGTTCGCGATAAACCAATTTCCGGCGTAAATGTTCTGATCGTTCGAGCCGTCCTGAAGATACACGCGCAGCGGCTTGGGCTCGGTCTTGCGGATGAGGCTCGAATAGTCCTGCCCGCCGCGGAGGTTGGTGAAGCTGCCGATAAAGCTGATCGCGCGGCGAAAGGCGTCGGGGCGATGCCACGCCACGCCAAAAGCGGCGATGCCACCGGAACTCGAGCCGGCTAGTCCACGGTCGTTCGGGTCGTTCGACAGATTGTATTGCTTCGCGACTTCGGGCAGAATCTCGTCGATCAGGAATTGCGCGTAGCGCTCGTTCATCGCGTCGTATTCGTAGCTGCGATTGAAGCGCGCCTGCGCATCCGCGGAGAGGGCGGGCATCACGCCGGGGTTGATGAAGATGCCGATCGTGACCGGCATCTGGCCCTTATGAATCAGATTGTCGAAGACGACAGGGGCGCGCCACGCGCCGGTTTCGGAGACGAATCCTCCGCCATCCTGAATCACCATCAGGCAGGCCGGCTTCGCGGCCGAATACTGCGCGGGAACGTAGACCCAGTAGTCGCGAACGGTTCCAGGGAAGATCTTGCTGGTCCATGTATGCTTCGTAACCGCGCCTTTCGGCACGCCCTCCTGGGGCTGGGAATCCGGACCGAGGGTGTACTCCTCGGCGGACATCGCGCCGGCGAGGAGCAAGAGCAGGGGCAGACGAAGCGTGCGCGGAAAAAGGCGCGCTGTTTTTGCGGCGCTCATAAGGACCTCTACGGTAACTGCGAGAGGAGAAACGCGATGTCGTCCGCCGCGTCTTCCACCAATTTGCTTACGGGCAGCCCGGCCGAGTGCCCCGCGCTCATGTCGTAGTGCAACAGAATCGGCCTGTCCGAAGCGGTCGCGGCTTGCATCCGCGCGGCCATTTTGCGGGCGTGAAGGGGATCGACGCGGGTGTCGGAATCGCCGGTCACGAACATCACGGCTCCATAGCGCGCGCCCTTATCGACATTGTGGTAGGGCGAGTAGCGGTAGATGTACTCGAATTGTTTCGCGTCGTCCGAGCTGCCGTATTCGGGCACCCACCACTTGGCGACCTTGAACTGGTGATAGCGCACCATGTCGAGCAGTGGGACCGCGCAGAGCGCCGCGCCGAACAACTCGGGGCGTTGGGTAACGGCCGCGCCGACCAGCAAGCCTCCGTTCGATCCGCCGCGAATGCCCAGGCGCGCGCGCCGCGTGTATTTATTCGCGATGAGCCATTCCGCGGCCGATAGGAAATCGTCGAACACATTCTGCTTTTTTTCGAGCATGCCGGCCTCGTGCCAGGCTTCTCCGAATTCGCCGCCGCCGCGGAGATTCGGCAGCGCGTAGACGCCGCCGCGCTCAATCCAATAGGCCGCGGTCGCGCTGAACGTGGGCGTCATGCTGAGGTTGAACCCGCCGTACGCCGTGAGCAGCGTGGGCGCGGAGCCATCGAGCTTCAACCCCTTCTTGTGGGCGATGAACATCGGAATCCGCGTCTTGTCCTTCGACTCGTACCACACCTGCTTCACTTCGACCGGATCGTCCTTGACGGGAACGTTGACGCGGGCGAACACTTCCTGCTTCCCGGTCGACAAGCTGTAGCGGTAGATGGTCTGCGGCATGGCGATCGAGCTGAATGTGTAGAACGCCTCGTCGCGGTCCCATTCGCCGCTCAAGCCGCTGGTCGTGCCCAGAGCCGGGAATGTAATCGTACGTACGGGTTTGCCATCCGCGCCTGCTATTTCAATGCGCGACGTGACGTTCTCCATGTATTCGAGCGCCAATTTGCCGCCCGCGAGTTCGACGTTCTGCAGCGCATAGGACCGTTCGGGAACGAGCTCGCGCCAGTTCTCGCGCGAGGGAGATTTCAGATCCACCACCAGCACGCGGCCGTTCGGCGCCTTCCAATTCGTTTCCAGATACACGCGTCCGTCTTCGATCTGGCCGCCAAAGCGGGCTTCGATGTCATTGACGATGGGCTTGATTCCTTCACCCGATTTCAGATCCTGATAGTAAATTTCGGTCTGCTTCCCCGCCGAGCCATGCCACACGGTGAAAGTAAGATAGCGCCCGTCGTCGGTCAAGGATACGCCGACGCCCTTGTCGTTTCCGTAGCCCTTTCCGAAGATCTGCTTGTCCCCGGAAGCCGCCGTGCCCATCTGGTGATAGAAGACCAGCGGACCCGAGGGATCCTGCCGCGCATAGTAGAAGCCGCTCTTATCCGGCGGAAATTCCAGGCTGCTGTTGCGTCCTCTCGGCAGGCTGTCCGGCAGAAGTCTGCGTGTATCGACGTCGAGGATCGAGACGGAGACCTCGTCCTCGCCACCCTTGCGGACGCCGTAGGCGAGAAGCTTTCCGTCTCTTGAAATGCCCTGAATACTCGCGGACGTGCTCTTTCCGCCGCCGAGCGTCGAAGGATCGACCAGAACCTCTTCCTTCCCCTTCAGACCCTCCCGCACGTAGATCACGGGCTGATCCTGATTCGCCAGACGCTTGGTGTAGAAATAGCGTCCCCCTCGCTCCCGTGGGATGCCGATGGTCTCGACCTTCATCAATTCGCCGAGCCGCTCGCGGATCTTGGGAAGCTCCGGGTTGGCGTCCAAAACGGAGCGCGTGAACTTGTTCTGTTCCTCAAGCCAGGCCCGCGTTTCAGGGCTCTTCTGGTCTTCGAGCCAGCGGTAGGGGTCCGGCACATCGACGCCGTGGAGCTTGTCGACCGTGCTATCGACCCTGGTCTTTGGTGGAGCGAGTCGCGGCGCGGCGGCGCACACGACGCAAAACGACGTAGCAAGAAGTGCCTTCAGGAGCATGTCCTCAATTTTACTCGATCTGCCTGAGAATGAGGTTGCGGAAATAGACCTCCGCGCCCTCCGTTTGAAAGAGGATCTTGCCCTTTGTTATTGCCGCGTTCGTCCCTTCGTTCACCAGAACGCCATTGACGAGATAGAGCACAGTGCCGCCCTTCGCCCACATCTCCACGCGGTTCCATTGGCCGTGCGGTTTCTCGACCTCGCGCTTCGGGTCGCGATATCCCACGACGTCCTTCCAGGGACCTTTCTCGAAGCGGTCGAAGCGTCCCCTATCCTTGGTCTGGCCCTTCACCGTAAGCATGGTATTGCCCACCATGAGGATGTCGCCCGTGCCGCCCTCGATCATCTGGAACTCAATCGACTTCGGCCATACCTGATCCGGCCCCACCACGTGAAAGAGAATACCGCTATCGCGAGCCTTGCCCTCCCGCGGCGGATGCGTCTTCTCTCCCCACTTGAACTCGGCGGTGAGGTAGTAGTTCTCATATTCCTTCTTCGTGACGAAGTAGCCGTAGTCCGTGCCCGAGACATGAACCGTCCGGTTCTCGATCCGGAAAACCTTGTTAGGATCGTTGTTCAGACCGTCTTTCTTGAGATACGTGTAGAAGCCGTCGAGATTCTTCCCGTTGAACAGCCGGATTTTCGGGCCGAGTTTATACTTCGGCGCCGGGCTCGCCGCCATGGCCATCGCCGAGAGCGCCGCTGCAATCGTGAGTAAGCGTATTTTCATCCTTGTACCATCCTGGTTCTTCCCGTCCAGAAGCGGTCCCGTATGGCGCGCTTCACTATCTTTCCCGTTCCGGTCTTCGGCAACGGTTCGTAGGTAAATTCAAACGCGCGCGGCTGTTTGAACTTCGCCAGCCGGTCTTCGAGAAACGTGCGCATTTCTTCGGTGGTCAGGATATGACCCGGTTTGAGAGTCACCAAGGCCACCGGGATCTCTCCCCACTTCTCGTCCGGCGCTGCCACAACCGCGCATTCGAACACCGACGGGTGGGCGGATATCGCCTTCTCCACCTCGATCGACGAGATATTCTCCCCTCCGCTGATAATGATGTCCTTCTTGCGGTCGACGATGTGGAGGTACGTCTCCTCATCCCAAACCGCCATGTCGCCCGTGTGGAACCACTCGCCTGTCATCACGGCCGCCGTGCCTTCCGGATCTCTGTAATAGCCCTCCATGACGTGATCGCCCCGGATCACAACCTCGCCGATGGATTCCATATCGCGCGGGACATCCTTCATCAGGGGGTCCACTACGCGGACCTCGACGCCCGGAATCGGCCACCCCGCCATGGACTGCCGCGTGTATTTTTCGCGGTCGTTCTTGTAATGGACGGTGCCTTTGCGTCGCGCGGAGGTGACTACGGGAGAAGTTTCGGTGAGCCCGTACCCGGCGCGGACGTCGCAATCGAAGGCGATCGAAAGCCTCTCGATCAATTCGGGCGACGCCGCCGCGCCTCCCACGTGAATCACCTGCAAGCTTGAAAAATCGTACGCCTTGAGGTCTGGGGCGTTGAGCAGCGCATTCCCCATAGTCGGGACCAGGGACATCGTAGTGGCGCCCTCATCCTGAATCAAACGGAAGACGGTGGAGGGTTCGAAGCGGCGCACCATCACCTGCGTCAGGCCATTCAGCGTGCACGCCTGCGGGCGGCCCCAGCCGTTTGCGTGGAACAGCGGGATGGTGTGAAGCTCCACCTCCGTATCTCCCCCGCTCACGCTTCCGGCCACGGAGAGTCCGTGCAGGTAGAGCGTGCGGTGAGAGAGCGTAACGCCCTTCGGCGTGCCTGTGCTGCCGCTCGTGTAGAACAGTTCCGCGATCGCATGTTCGTCGTAGTCGAGAAAATTGGCGCGCTCCGGTTCGCCGGCCGACAGCAAGTCCTCGTACAGCGCATCGGCCTGTTTCACGGCTGCGTCAAGCGCGACGAACCTTTCGATGGACGGGCACTCGCGCCGCAACTGCTCCACCAAAGACGCGAAATCGGTCTCAAAAAAGAGTATGCGGGCCTCGGCATGGTTGAGAATGGCAATCAGCTCCGAGGGCGTCAGCCGGACGTTGAGAGGCATCACGATCGCGCGAGCCTGGACCACGCCGTAGTAGCCTTCAAGCAGACGGTGCGTGTTGAAGCTGAGGTACGCAACGCGATCCCCGGGCCTGATTCCGCCCGACTTCAGAGCGCTTGACAGCCTTCCGCAGCGCGCGGCGAACTCGCCGTACGTGAAGCGTCGATCCCCGCAAATGACGCCGGTCTTCTTTCCGTAGAGGTCCGCCGCCCGGTCCAGAAACCGGACCGGCGTGAGTGGTAAGAGCATTACTCGGCATTGTAGTAGGTTTTGCGCTCATTTTTCCGTTTTGTGGCGGTACCATGATGTTTATGCCGAAATTGCAAGGGAAAAACGTCATCGTTACGGGGGCATCGTCCGGCATCGGGCAGGCCATCGCGATTTGCTTTGCGCGAGAGGGCGCGAACGTCGCCATCAACTACCGCGGCGGCAGGGAGCAGGCCGAAGCGACCGCCGCGCGGATGAGCGCCTGCCCGGAAACCGCGAAGACCGGAAGCCGGCATTTCATCGTCCAGGCCGACGTCTCTCAAGAACAGGATGTGAAGGAAATGTTCCGGCAGACGATCGCCGAGTTTGGCGGCCTCGACATTCTCATCAACAACGCGGGCATTCAGAAGGCTGCGCCCAGCCACGAAGTGGAAGCGTCTGATTTCGACCGCGTCCTCGGCGTCAATCTCCGCGGTCCGTTTCTGTGTTCCCGCGAAGCCATCCGCCATTTTCTGTCGCGGCCCGGCGGAGGCGTGATTGTGAACAACTCGAGCGTGCACGAGAGCATTCCGAAGCCGCAGTATCTTTCCTATTCGATCAGCAAGGGCGGCATGGAGAACCTGACGCGCACGCTGGCCCTTGAGTACGCGGATCGGGGAATTCGCGTGAACGCCGTGGGGCCGGGAGCGATCGCGACCCCCATCAACCGCGCCTGGATCGACGATCCGAAGGCGCGCGGCGAAGTGGAGAGCCACATCCCGATGGGGCGGGCGGGAACCTCGGAAGAGATCGCGGCCGTCTTCGCTTTCCTCGCTTCGGATGAGGCGTCGTATATCACCGGCCAGACGCTTTACGCGTGCGGCGGGCTTACGCTTTTTCCGGAATTTCGAGGAACGTGGTCGTCGTGAGTGGGCTGGGCTTCCGGTGACGTGCGATGGACTGATGCGAAAGGACTCCACGAGTTGAAAGGATGTTGGTTGAGGAACACGATGACGATTCAAATCCCAGATGACCTCGCGCGTGGCCTGGAGGGTATAGCCGCGGCACAGCGGAAGAGCGTGGAAGAGGTGGCTCTGGAAGGTCTGCGCGCTCGATTCGACAGGGCGAGTTCGCCTGACGTCGTGTTGCGGGCGGTTCGGGAGCTCGCTCACCCACGCGCGGCGGCTGTTGATGATCTTGAGGCTGCGATTGCCGGCGCGGAGATCCCCGTGCATGATCGCGGCGCCTTCGATAGGCTACTACTGGGGTGACCAACCTCCTGGACACAAACGCGATCGGCGATTTGATGAGGGCCAATCCTGGAATTGAGACATGGATGGGCTAGTTGGACCACGGCGATCGCGTGATTCCTGCACCGTCGTTCGAGGCGAAATACTCTTCGGGCTTGCCAAACTCCCGGAAGGTAAACGCCGCGTGGAGTCGGAAGCAACAGCCCGTGAGTTTTCGGCTGCTGTGCGCTGCGAGCCAATTCCGGAGAGGGCGGCTGACTTTTACGCCGTCGCCAAGCCAACTCGTCAACGGCGCGGCCTAGCGCTTGACGAAAACGACCTATGGACTGCAGCGACGGTGGTCGCCATCGGCGGGACACTGGTTAGCCGCGACCGCGATTTCGGAGGCATTGATGGCTTGCCGGTCGTTGCGCTGAAGTAGCTGGATTCTAGCGCTTCGCAAGGCAGACCCTTCGGTTAGCTGACCGCGCATCCTGGGATCGGAAACCCTTTGGCATAAGGCGAGATGGGAACCTGACGCGCCTGCTGGCCGGGAGCGATCGCGACGCCCATCAACCGCGCCTGGATCGACGATCCGTAGGCGCGCGGCGAAGTGGAGAGCCACATCCCGATGGGGCGGGCGGGAACCTCGGAAGGGATCGCGGCCGTCTTCGCTTTCCTCGCCTCGGACGAGGCGTCCTATATCACCGGCCAGACGCTAAACGCGTGCGGCGGGCTCACCCTTTTTCCGGAATTTCGAGGAACGTGGTCGTCGTGAGTGGGCTGGCTAAGCTCAACTGGCGGTTGACATCCGACGCTCGCCGGGATGCCGGCAACGCGTCCAAGTGAATTCAATCGACTCGGCATTTCAGGCGAAAAGAAGCCTACCCTTGGGTTCAGGGATTGCGCGCCCGAGTTCCCGAGCGGTTTCCAACCACTCGGCTATCACGGTCTCAACACTGGCAAGCGCTTCTTGCCTGGTAGCGCCATCGGCGGCGCAACCGGCCAATTCCGGAACTTCGGCGATGAACGCCTCATCTTCATTACTCCAGTACAGGATAACCTCATATCTCGTCATAGTGCCCCTGCTGCCAGTTTATATTGGACGATGACCTTGCGCACTTGTTTCACCTGATACGGTTTCGCAAAGGAGTTCTTTGGCTGAAGGTTGAGAATCTCGGGGATGAGCGCATGGGTGAAGATGTAGTGACTACCATTGATTCGCTCCGCGAATCCAAGTCGCAAGAGAAGGCCACGCAGGTCCGCGAAGCGGACATTCGCATCCGCCGAGCCACGCAGCACTTGGAGGAGAACGGACTCGGCCACACCTGTATTATGCGCACAGACGCCCGCCCTTCACCTCGTTTTTCACTTGACTGGGTTTTTCCCCGCCGGGCCTCACTTCCCCAATGCCGCAGCCGCAATCTGCGCGATATCCATCAGCCTCGCGGCGTCGCGCTCACTTGCGTCAATGCGACGCGGAACATAGTCTGGCAGAAGGGGCACGCCACGCCAACCACATCGGCCCCAGTCTTGACCAGTTGTTCGGCGCGTTCCACGTTCACTCGCTTCCCGCTCTCCTCGCCCAGAAACATCATGCCTCCGCCGGCTCCGCAGCAGAATGACCGGTTACGCGTCCGCTCCGGCTCCACCACCTCAGCCGTACGCGCGATCACTTCGCGCGGCTCGTCGTACACGCCCCGATACCGCCCGAGGTAGCACGGATCGTGGTACACCACCTTCAGGCCTCCAGAGTCGCGCGGCAGTTTCGACTGCGGCAGTTTCGACTGCATCCGGGCCAGCAGCTCGCTGTGATGCTCGATCTCGAACGACGCCGCCGCTTCTTTCCAGTCTTCCGATATCGTCCGCACGCAATGCGGGCAGATCGACACCAGCTTCTTCACCTTGCACTCTTTGATGTGCTCGATGTTAGCCTCGGCAAGCTGCGAAAAGACATAATCGTTGCCAGCCGCCGCGCCGGATCGCCCGTGCATTTCTCTTTCCGCAGAACGCGGAGGTGACGCCCATGTGGTTCATGACTTCAACGAGCGACGTCACCACGTCCTTCCCTTGTGGATCGTACGCGCCCATGCATCCCAGCCAAAGACAATACTCCTGCGTGCCGTCGTACACAGGCAGCGAATTCTTGTCGATGAACTTCTGCCGGTCGGGGAATTTGCGTGAACGCCGCGGGGTCGGGAGCGATCGCGACCCCCATCAACCGCGCCTGGATCGATGATCCGAAGGCGCGCGGCGAAGTGGAGAGCCACATCCCGATGGGGCGGGCAGGAACCTCGGAGGACATCGCGTCCGTCTTCGCTTTCCTCGCCTCGGACGAGGCGTCCTATATCACCGGCCAGACGCTTTACGCGTGCGGCGGGCTTACGCTTTTTCCGGAATTTCGAGGTGCGTGGTCGTCGTGAGCGGGGGCTGGGGCTTAGCCCGGCGGGGCGGCGCTTCGCGGGGTGTCACCTGAAGGGGCTGTCCACTTCGGTGTAGCTGCCCGGAGTGGCCGCATCCACCGCCGCAACTACCCTTTCAACGTACCGGCGCACGACCGGCCATTGTGAGTTCCCCAAAACTACGAACGCGATTTTGTAGCGCGCTAGGCCTTGCTGATATCGCATGTTTTTGTCAGTCGTAAGGAGAACCTCGAAGCCCGCGGCCTCGGCGGCTTCCAAGAGTTCGCCGTTCACGAGCCTGTCCCATCCGCGCTCGATTGCCTCCACGACGATATGACTCTTGAGGGCATATCGTCGCGGAGCGGGCGTACCGTTATCGAAGAGAATGAGCATCGTCGGTCGAGGCGGGGCGCTGCGGGGGAGGGGGCGGGTCAAGACTCCGCGCCGCGAATTCCAGCACAGCTACCACCTGTTCCCGCGTCACATGGAACCAGTCCATAATTTCGTCGATGGTGGCTCCGGCTTCGAGGTTCTCGAAAACGGTGGAAACCGGCATACGGGTATCCTTAAACACCCATGCGCCACTACGCTTGCCGGGGATGCTCTCCACGGCGGGGCATTGTGACCAATCGAGGCTCGCCATTTTGTTCAGACTCCTTCCTTCAGGGTACGCCAAATGAAGCAAAGTTCCCGGTGACGAAGAACCTGGCCGCTGCGGCTCGTAGCCCGGAATATGTGACGCACTTCATGCCAAGGTTACAACGATCCTCCACCGGGAACAGAAGTGGCTGTTCGCCGAGCCCAAACATATCAATTCGAAAACCCGTCCGGATTCTCCTCAACCTCGAACGAGCTATACGACAGGCGGGTCTTCGTGACAGCCACTTCTTCAGGAAACGACGCCAGGGCCGCCAGAATCTCACTGCGCTCGATACAACAGCGATGTCCAACTTTAACTTCCCGCAACATCATGCTCTCTCCGAAGTCGGCGAAATATAGCCCGTTCTCCTCCGTGTTCCGCTCGGTGTAAACTCGCACCTCCTTTTCGTATTCCCAACCAGAGAAGAGCAACTGGTCCGCAACCTGCGCACTTAATTCTTTCGGCTGCGGGAGGCGCGTTTCCGTGTATTGGATATCGATCGCTTGGTCTGTCCGAACGTCAAAGCCGAGGCAAATCCCCTTATGTTTGTCGCTGTAGTGCGCCCACAAGATCGGGCAGGTCCAAACGCGAGAACAGGACACCATTCCGTGATTCGCATTCAACTCGTCCCGCGATTTGAGAAGCCGCCTTCGAAACTCCGGGTCGGACAGATCGAATGAAACGAGTTCGAAGGGATCGTTGAGATCGCAAATTTCTGAGATTTTGATTTTTCGTTTTCGGATATCCCACAGAGCATCGTCGCGTTTGAGAAACTTGTAAACCCGCCGGGATTCCATTCGTATCGCCTCGATAAGCGCCAGTCTATAACGCGAGCCGTGGATACACAACCGTATGCTGACAGGTGACCCCACGGTGCGGAAATCCGGCTCTTGGACGCCAGGCCTTCAACCAACGGGTTTCTTCACTTCCCCAACGCCGCCGCCGCAATCTGCGCGATATCCATAAGCCTCGGCGGCGTCGCGCTCACTTGCGTCAGTGCGTCGCGGAACATAGTCTGACAGAACGGGCACGCCACGCCAACCACACCGGCCCCAGTCTTGACCAGTTGCTCGGCGCGTTCCACGTTCACCCGCTTCCCGCTCTCCTCGCCCAGAAACATCATGCCGCCGCCGGCTCCGCAGCAGAATGACCGGTTGCGCGTTCGCTCGGGCTCCACCACTTCTGCCGTCCGCGCAATCACTTCGCGCGGCTCGTCGTATACGCCGCGATACCGCCCGAGATAACACGGATCGTGGTACACCACCTTCAGGCCTCCAGCCTCGCGCGGCAGCTTCGACTGCGGCAGTTTCGATTGCATCCGGGCCAGCAACTCGCTGTGATGCTCGATCTCGAACGACGCCCCCGCTTCTTTCCAATCCTCCGATATCGTCCGCACGCAATGCGGGCAGATCGAGACCAACTTCTTCACCTTGCACTCTTTAATGTGCTCGATGTTGGCCTCGGCAAGCTGCGAAAAGACATAGTCGTTCCCCAGCCGCCGCGCCGGATCGCCCGTGCATTTCTCTTTCCGCAGAACGCCGAAGGTGACGGCCAGGTGGTTCATGACTTCCACAAGCGACGTCACCACGTCCTTCCCTTGTGGATCGTATGCGCCCATGCATCCCAACCAGAGACAATACTCTTGCGTTCCGTCATACACCGGCAGCGAATTTTTGTCGATGAACTTCTGCCGGTCGGTGGAGGGGAAGCCGAGCGCGTTGCCCCGCTCCAGATTCCGGAAGAGCTTTCCGCCGTAGTCGTCCTCCCACTTACCCGTATTCACCATGCCGCGGCGCAACCCGATAATCATCGGCAGGTGCTGAATGCCCACCGGACACTGGTCTTCGCACGCCCCGCACGTCGTGCATTGAAATATCGCCTCCGGAGCGATGTGCGCTTCGGTTATCGCTTCGGTTCCCGCGGTCCCGTGATCGTTCAGATACCGCCGGATGCCGAGAACGATCTCTTTCGGATTAAGGGTCTTCCCGGTGTTATACGCGGGACAGTGTTCCGAGCAGCGCCCGCACTCGACGCACGAGAACGCCTGCAGCGCGTCCAGCCGGGTGATATCCTTGCCCGTTTCCAGGCCGAAATCCTCGTCGCCCGCGAGCGCGGGAATCCGGCCGAAGCCGTCGCGTTTCGCGAACACCGCCGCGGGGCTCAGGATCAGGTGCAAGTGCTTCGTGTGCGGGACAAGCGGCAGGAACGCCAGCAGCGCGAGCGTGTGGGTCCACCAGATCCAGCGGCTCTCCTCGTACACATACAGATCCGCCAGGAACGTGATCATCAGGATGAGGATCAGCGCCGCGATAACGCCCGATTCAAACGACACCTTGCCGAACCACCGCGGCCGGAGTGCGAAGCGGCGAAAGGCGAGCCCGGCGATCGAGACCGCGACCGCCACCGCGAAAAGCGCGACGAAGCCCAGGTAGAGTTCGCCGGACACGCTGTCGCGATCGATGAAGTTTACTCCCACACCCATCGCGAGATGGTTCAGCGTGACGAGCGCGAAGGCGCAGAATCCCCAGAAAACGAAAGCGTGCGCCATGCCTGGCAATGGCCGTTCCCGAATCACTTTTCCTTGCGCCATTACCTCCCACAGAAACGACGCGATCCGCGGGCCAAGGGGCCACAGGCTGAAATCCGGGTTCGCCTTCGCCGTCCGTATCAGCTTTACGACGGGTCCGAAGCGTTTCCAGAAAGCCAAGCCCGACGCGCAGGCCATGGCCAGAAAGATTGCGGTCTCCACTCCCGTCAGATGGACCATAGAAACTGAATGTAGCATTAACCGGTAGAATGAATTATGGGGGAAACGTATTGCGAATCGTCGTATCCGGCGCGGCCGGATTCATTGCATCTCACATGTGCGACCGGCTGCTTGCCGAGGGTCACTCGGTTGTCGGCCTCGATAATCTTCTCACCGGCTCCCGCGAAAACATAGAACACATCGCGGACCACGAGCGGTTTCATTTTATTGAGCACGACGTTACGATGCCGATCGACATCGAGCCTCCGGTGGACGGCGTTCTGCACATGGCGTCGCCGGCGAGTCCAAAGGATTACCTGAATTACCCCATCGAAACGCTCGATGTCGGCTCGTTGGGCACGCGCCGCATGCTCGATCTGGCGCACTTCCATGCCGCCCGGTTTCTGCTGACCTCTACTTCGGAATCGTACGGCGATCCCTTGGTCCATCCGCAAGTCGAAACGTACTGGGGCAACGTGAATCCGGTAGGCCCGCGCTCCTGCTACGACGAAAGCAAGCGGTTTGCCGAAGCGATCACCATGGCCTATCACCGCAAGCACGGGGTTCGCACGAACATCGCGCGCATCTTTAATACTTACGGCCCTCGCATGAAGTTGAACGATGGCCGGGTTGTACCGGCCTTCGTCGATCAGGCGCTGACGAACGGAGCCATCACCGTTTTCGGCGACGGCTCTCAGACGCGCAGCTTCTGCTACGTGACCGATATGGTGGACGGTCTGTTTCGCCTCATGCAATCGGACGAGCGATACCCGGTAAATCTGGGCAATCCTCGCGAGATGAAGATCCTCGAATTCGCCGAGCATATTCTCCGGCTGACGGGAGCGTCGTCGCCGATCGAATTCCGCGCGCTGCCGGAAGACGACCCCAAGCAGCGCCAGCCCGACATAACCAAGGCAAGAACGTTGCTCGGCTGGGAGCCGCGTGTGCCGCTTGATGAAGGATTGGCACGGACCGTGGAATATTTCCGGGGCGTGCTTCAGCGAGTGTGATCAAGCCAGGCTGAGCGACGCCTGCGGCTCGAGCGTGTAATCCGCAAACTCGCCGCGTTCGAATTTCGGGAACGCCGCGGCCGCGATCATGGCCGCATTGTCCGTGGAAAGGGCTACCGAAGGGAAAAACACCGGAAACGGCAGTTGCGCCCGCGCCGCGGCGGCTCGCAGCGCGGAGTTGCACGCCACGCCGCCCGAAACGATCAGCGACCGCGCATCGAAAGTCTCCGCGCATGCCGCCGCGTGGCGCAGCAGTTCTTCGACGACCGTGTACTGAAATGACGCCAGCAGGTCGAGCGTGGCCTGCGGCGTGGCTTGAAGCCACTCCTCAACCGTGGGCCTCGCCAATCGCTTGCGAAGCGCAATCTCCTCCGCCATGCCGTGCGCCTGCACCCATCGCAGAACGGCCGTCTTCAGTCCGCTGAAACTGAAGTCGAGCGCATTCCCTTTCATCCTGGCGAAAGGAAATTTCACGGCCCGCGGATTCCCGTAAACCGCGAGCTTGTCGATGACCGGCCCTCCCGGGTAGCCGAATCCCAGCAATTTCCCCACCTTGTCGAAGGCCTCTCCGGCCGCGTCGTCGCGCGTCTTTCCAAGCAGCCGGTAAGTAACTCCCGAATCGGTCGCGAACAAGTGGGTATGCCCGCCGCTCACCACCAGAGCCAGTGCGGGAAAGGGCACGTCTCCCGATTCAAGCAGCACCGCGTGGATATGTCCTTCAATATGGTTTACACCGATAAGAGGCAACCGGCGCACGAAGCACAACGACTTCGCGTAGGTGATGCCCACCAGCAGCGACCCGATCAGACCCGGTCCCCGCGTCACCGCCACCGCCGCCAGGTCCGCCCAGCCCACCCCCGCTTTTTCCATAGCCCGGCGCACGACGGGGACGATGGCTCTCAGGTGTTCTCGCGAAGCCAGCTCCGGCACCACGCCGCCGTATTTTTCATGCGCGTCGAACTGGGAGGCGACGACGGAAGAGCGGAGCGTCCGGCCGTTCTCGACCACCGCGGCGGCGGTCTCGTCGCAGGACGTTTCGATTCCCAGAATCAGGCTCACGTCTCCAGGCCCACGAATTCAGGATAGCCGCCCCGGAACCCGGCCGCGATCATCATGAGCGGGAGAAAGCCAATAAGTCGTTTGTTTACAACGAACGGTTCGCATTGCCGGATCATGATGATCCGAAAGCCTGTGCTCACTTTTCTTTTGCCGAAGAAGATTCCACCGAAGAAACTTCCAGTAGATCGCCGCGCACCACGCCCGTCACCGCGGCCACGCCCGCCGCTTCAAGCGGCGCTTTCAGATGCACGGTCTCGCCGGAGCCTTCGACGCGGAACTGCCACCGCTCCCCTTCCTTGATCGCCGTGCCGCGCACGGAGACGTTCGTATCTCCCAGGGTGAATCCCGCGTTCTTGACCGTGTCGCGGATGTTATCCAGACGCACGGCGTTCTCCGGTTTCAGAATCACCTCGATGCGCCCTTGATCGAGCGACGGATTCACCGCTTCCACGCCGCGCATCCGCTGAAGGCGCGAGACCACGGTCGAGGCGCATGAGGAGCACTGCATGCCGGAGAAGTGAACTTCAACGCGGCGGTATTCGGCGGCGAGTGGCGCGGCCAGGAACAGAAGGACAGCTACGATTGCTTGCACAGAATCAATTATAGATCGGGCTGATTCGGTGGCGGGGGATACTGCGGCCGCCCGTTCGGAAGCCGGTTGTCTTGAGGCCGCCCGTCTTGAGGCCGAACGCCGCGCGGCACGAAGCCAGGTCCGTTCGGGGGTCCGGGGCCCTGTCCGCCGCCCATGCCCGGACGCGGCTGGCGCCGCTGAAGTTCGCGCCATTGCTCCGCCGTCAGGACAAGACGCAGCTTCAGGCTCATCTGCGAGACGGCGCGGGTGAGATCGCTTCGCGCTCCGATCACCTTCTCGAACGCGGCCGTCGCCTTCGGGCCATCGACTTGATCGTCGTTCATCAGGTCGCCGAGCTCGCCCTCGGAGGCTTCGAGCGCCGCCCGAAGCTGGATCAACCTGGAGCGAAACTCGCGCACGGTTTCCCGGATTTTCCTGTGTTGCTCTTCGGAGAGATTCAGATCGCGCGCGATCGGGCTGTCCCACCACGGAAACATTCCCGGAACCTGCGCCTGCAGCCCCCCCGCGGCCAGCGCGAGAACGGCCAACAACCGTGTCACCTGTCGACCTCAAACAGTCCTTCGACCGGAGCCACGGCACGGGGCGCGGCGCCGGAAATCGAGGAAAAAATGTCGTTAAAAAACTGCGCGTCGTTGGAAAACTGTGCATCGGAGGACGCGATTGCGGGAACCGGTTTCGGCGCGGGCGTGTTGATTCCAATCGCGACGACGAGCAAAGCGGCCGCGGCGAAACTGGGAACCATGCGCCACGCGCGCCTTTCTTCCGGTGCGCGCATCCGGCCGAGAATCGCCCGCCGCTGCGCCGAAAGCAACGCCTCCGGGACCGCGGGCGCTTCGAGAATTTTCCCGCGCCGTGCGAGCATCTCACTCCAGCGCCGGCCGCAATCGGCGCACCTTTCGACGTGATCGTCCGCCGGTCCCACGCCGTACAAACGATTTATCAGATCGTCATCGTTCCAGTGTGCGTCGCTCATACAGATCCTTCAATTCCACACGCAGCCGCGCCACGGCGCGCGCCATATGCGCCTTCACCGTACCCACTTCCAGCTTCAGTATCGCACCGATCTCTTCGAGGGTCCGGTCCTCATAGTGACGGAGAACAAACACCGACCGTTGGCGGAAAGAGAGCTTCGAGAGCGCCTTACCCAGACGATCGGTAATCTCCTTCGAGAACAGAGCCGTCTCGGGACTTGGCCCGGAAGACCGCGCCATTGCCAGGATCGTTTCCTCGTTCTCCTGCGAGGGCCGCAGCCTCCAAAACTGCCAACGCCGCGACCGCAACTTGTCGAGACAGGCGTTTACCGCGATTCGCGTCAACCATCGCGCCGGTTCGTCCGGCGTCTGGGACCCCTCGCGCTCCAACGCCTTGTAGGCCTTGAAGAACACGTCTTGCGTCGCTGTGTCCGCCTCGTCGCCGCTGCCGAGCATACGGAAGCAGAGCAGAAAAATACGCTTCTGCTCCGCCTCCATCCATCCGCCAAAATCCGGGATGCCATAGCGCCAAGGCGCCGAGTCCTTAGTGAGATCGGCTCGCGTTAGAGCCGCATCGGCCATAACGGCCATCATACCGTTCCTGACGCGGATTGCGGCACGGCGGGTTACAGACAGGCGAAAACGGATGTCACTGGCCGCCGTCGCACTTCTGGCCCTGAATCAAAAACCAGAATTGCGACGGGCTCCCGAGGCCGCGCAGCAATGCGCCGATCCGGAACTTCAGCCCCGCCGCGAAGCCCAGATGCTTCGAAAAGAACGCCGCCGCGCCGAGCGAACGGTCCGCCAGAATCATCGGACTCCATTCCCTTCCGGCATGATGCACCACGCGCGCCGCGCGCACCAGAGCGATCCGGCGGTTGGATCTGCGGATCTGATAGCACAGCTCGGCGTCCACTCCGTAATTTCCATACCGCTCGTCGATTTGCCTTGTCGCTTTAAAAAAGAAGGCGCGAATCATGATCGCCGCGCCGCTGGCCGATTCGATTGCGTCGTCGCCTGCCGGACGGAGCGGCGGAAACGGCGCATCGGGGGTTGGCAGCGGCCCAACCTGCGGCGCGGGGTCGCCGTTCGATTTAACGAGGAGCGGGCACCCGGCCGTAACGTCCGCTTCGGCATCGAGCTTTGCCGCGAGGAGGCCGATGGCGTCGATCTCCACCTCCGTATCCTCATGAAGGAACAAAATGTATTCGCCGAAGGCCGCCCGCACGCCGATATTCCGCGCTTTTGCCAGACCGAAGTTCTTGGGCAGCTTGATGAACTGCACTCCCGCGTAGTCCGTCTCGAGCTGGGCGCTGCCGTCGGACGACCCGTTTTCCACCACGATCGCCTGAATGGTTCCACGCCCCGCCGATTTCTCGAGCGCATCGAGACAACGACGCAGCATGCCCGCGCGGTTGTGTGAAACCACGATCGCTGTTACTTTGGGCGGTGGCGGAGTCTGTTCCGGCGGTTCGTTGAGGGGAGCGGACATCGAACACCAAGGTTACCAAAATGACGGCTGCGGAGTTCGACCGGATTGTGGAGCGCGCCTGCGCGGAGATCCCGGCGCGGTTCCGCCGGAAGCTGAAGAACGTGGTGTTTGTGGTGGAGCCCGAACCTTCCGCCGCGCAACTGGCTTCGCTGAGAGTGGGACGCGGCGGCACGCTTCTCGGTCTTTATGAAGGCCGTCCGCTGACGGCGCGCAGCGTCTCCGATCCTTTCGGGATGCCCGACCGCATCACGATTTTCCAGGGGCCTCACGAACGCGCCGCGAGGAACCTGGCGCACCTCGAACAACTGGTGGCGGCCACGGTCTGGCATGAGGTAGCGCACTACTTTGGAATGGACGAGCGTCAGGTGCGGGCCGCCGAACGGGCCCGCTCCGGCAGAAGCGGGAAATGAGGAAGCGGCGCCGGCGCCGGGCAGCGCTTGGCGATTTCCTGTTAGCATATGTTTTTGCGCACACTCAGGCATAAGGCGGTTCTCATAACCGGCGCGGGACGCGGAATTGGGAAGCGCCTCGCGCTAGGCTTCGCGAGAGCCGGCGCGAAGGTCGGGCTCTTCGCCCGCAGCCAGGCTGAAATCGACTTGGCGAATCTGGAGATCGAGCACGCGGGCGGGATCGCGTACCGGCTTCGCGGGGATGTCCGCGACCCGGAGCGCCTGGCGGCGGCCGTCGACAAGATGAAAGTCGAGTTTGGCGGGGTCGACGTGCTCATTGCGGCGGCCGCCATTCAGGGACCGATCGGTCCGCTACTCGAGACTCCCTCCAAGCTGTGGCAGGAGACCATCGAGACCAACCTCTTCGGGGTAGTGAGCAGTTGCCGCGCTGTGTTGCCGCAAATGATCGAACGCCGGTCGGGCAAGATCATCGTTCTGAGCGGGGGCGGAGCGTCCAACCCCCGTCCCAACTTCTCCGCTTATGCGGCATCGAAGGCGGCCGTGGCGCGCCTCGTGGAAACGCTCGCCGAAGAGGTGCGCGACTACAACGTTCAGATAAACTGTCTTGCGCCAGGCGGGGCCTACACCCACATGACGGACGAGATCCTCGCCGCGGCGGACAAGGCGGGCGCCAAGGACCGTGAGGAGGCCGAGCAGGTCAGGCTCACGGGCGGCGTTCCCGCCGAAAAGCAGATCCAGCTGGCGCTGTTCCTGGCTTCCGAGCAGTCGAATCACATCAGCGGAAAGCTGATTCACGTCAACGACGATTGGAAGCGTCTGGAGCACGCGAACACGAACCCGGAGACCTTCACGCTGAGACGCGTGACGAAGGGATAGGCTGCCGCGCGTGGTACCATCGTTCTGTAAAGTCGCTCCTCCACGCTCGCGGAGTTGACTTGCACCCATAAGGAGCAATCTATGCATATCAACTGGAGATGGCTGAACGCCACGCGCCGGATGGCGATCCTGTGCTTGGCCGCTTCTCTCCTCGGTGGCATTGCGCTTGCGCAAACTCTTTCATCGGCACAAGTGAAAAAGCTTACTGCTACCGCAAAAACACCTGCCGATCACATGAAGCTGGCGAAGCACTATGAGGCTGTCGCGGCCAAGCACGAGGCAGACGCCAAGGAACACGAGGCGCTGGCAGAACAGTATTCCAGGAATCCTACCGGGCACGAGCAGAAGCATCCGATGTCGGGGCAAACCGCCGGACATTGCAAACTATACGCGGAGCATTGCCGCAAAGCCGCTGAAGCCGCGCGGCAAATGGCGGCGGCGCATACCGGGATGGCAAAGCAGGACTCGAAATAGCGAGGTCCGGCGGCAACCTGTCAAAGTTGCCCACCACTACGCGTCGAGATCACTCGCGCGAATCGGATTACGACAACTCAAGAGCACGGAGATCGGCTTGCCGCCCGTCGCGAGCGCAAGCGGCTCTCTACCGCAGCCACGTCAGGCCGGCGGAAAAGAAGCCGCAACTGAGGACGCCAGCCGTCAATACGATAACCCCCAAGCGTCGCTTCTTGTTTGAGCCGGTACCACATGTAATAGCTGCTGAGCACCATCAGTAGAAGGCCGGCGGCCAGCGCATCCATGGCGACGACCCAGACTGTAGTCAGCGCCCAGTCCCGCTTTGCGTTTGGGTTGTTGGCGGGCGTCCCGCTGAAGGTGTGCAACACGCTCATAACTCCCCACGTGTTGATTTCAATCTGCTGCACGGAGGCGCGCCTTCGTGCCAGGTCGACGCCGATGCGATTCGTGCGGCCGGGGCGGTTGACCCTGAAATCAAGCCGGCCGGGCGCCTGGCGATCAGGCCAATCAATCTCGCCCGCCAGATTCAATTGGCGCATCAAGTCCCTGGCGCGGTCAAGGTCGTTGGCGGCTGGCGTTGGTTCGATCGCCTTTTCGAATCGCGTTTCCTTCCGTTGAGGCCAGAATTCGCCGAATTTCCACTGCGGATGATTGAGAAGCAATCCTGTAAACGAGAACATCCACATGAAGACCAGGAAGTAGAGGCCGAGGTAATAGTGCAGCTTCCGATTCAAGGTCTCGAAGGTGATCGTGGACCGCAGGCTTGGGCGACTACGCAGCGACGGCATAGATGATTCCACCGAGCGAAACAATTCCCGCAACCAGCAGGATCAGACCGGCTTTACGCTCCGACCTTAACACCGCCCACAGGTAAATCCCGCTGACGGAAAGGAACAACGTCAGGTAAACCGTCGCGTCGGCGGCCCATCGCCACGCGCGTGTCCAGAACCAGTTTCCTCGTATGGCGGCATTGTGGGGGCCGGGCGACTTGTGCAGGTACGACAGGGTCTCCCAAGTTGTGGTCCTTCGGCGCGTCACAGTGGCCGTACGCGCCTCGACACTGAGGTCGATCACGGTCTCGACTCCGGGTTTCACAACCGGTATGATCAGGCGGCGTTCCTTCGAGACGTAGCGAATGAAGTTGATTTCTCCGGTTACATCCACCTGAGCGAGGATTGCCGCGGCGAGGTGCACGCGCTCCATGCCCTGCGCCTCCTCGATGCCCAGAGGAACCCGCAGGTCATGAATCGCGACTCTGGCCGTCGCCGCGTCGACAGGCGTCCGGCCGTGATTCAGAAAAAACACACTCACTGCGAAAAGCAACGCGAACGGGCTGATAAACAATCCCAAGTACAAATGCAGATCCCGCGTCCAGATGTACAGACCCTTAGGCACTAACCGTCAGGCTATCACGGATCGCTTTTTTGCAGACGCTATTCGAACAGGATCTGCGCGATCACCAGTTGCGGCATGGATTGATTCCAGCTCGGCGGTAGATTATCGAACGCCATGCGAAACTTCTTCGTCTCTCCCGGCGCCAGGCTCCCTGTCTTGCGGCCCGCGATGGCCACACGCTCGCGCAGGACCAACTGGCCGTAGGAATCGTAAAACACGCAGTTGATCTCCACCAAGGTCAAGGTCCGCGAGCCGTTGTTGGTTAAGTTTCCGCCAATCTCTACCACGGCCTGCTTCAGGTAGCTCTCCGCGGCCTGCATCTGCACGTCGCTTAACTTCAGGTTCGCGACGTAGGCTTTGGCTTCCGCCGTCAGGACAGGCCCCTGGGGCGGATACATGCGCGCCCGATAGTCGAGGAACCAGTACGCCGCGGCTGCCGCCGTCAGCAGGATCGCGGCGACAGCTACCGGAACTGGAACGAGCGGCCGGTCGTCCCCGGCCCTTTCCGCCTTCTCAAGCGCCACTGACCGTCATCTCCCGGATCATCAGCGTCGGCGAGGCCGTGGAGCCGCGAAACTCCAGGTCCGAGCCGATCGCGTCGATTTCCATCAGCATCGTGTTCAGGTTTCCCGCGATGGTCACTTCCGAAACCGGAAATGCCAGCTCGCCGCCGCGAATCCAGAGTCCCGTGGCGCCCCGCGAATAATCGCCGGTGACTATATTGACACCGAAACCCATCAATTCGGTCACATAAAATCCGTCCGGGATCCTGGAAATGATGCTCTCGGGCGTCGCGTCTCCCGGTTGGGCGTAAAAATTGCCGTGCCCGATGCCCGCATTTCCCGTGATGCCCCGCGACGCGTTTCCGGTCGTCTTCATGCCGAGCTTCCGCGCCGTGTAGGTGTTCAGCAGGTAGCTCCTCAGAACGCCATTCTCAATAATCGGCGTCCGGCGCGTGGGCACGCCCTCGTCGTCGAACGGAGAAGTGCCGAACAGGCCCGGAATCGTACCGTCGTCGATCACCGTCAGAGATTCGGCCGCGATCTTCCGGCCCAGTTTGCCCGCCAGGAACGAAGCGTTCCGGTAAATCGACTCGCCATGCACCGCTTCAAAAATGCTGCCGAGAAGCGACCGCGCCGTACGCGGTTCGAACACCACAGGCACGCGCTGAGTCTCGACCTTGACCGCGCCCAGCCGCCGCAGCGCGCGCGCCGCGGCCTTTCGCCCAATTTCTTCGGGCGGTTCGAGCCCCGCCACGCCCCGCGCGAGCGAGAACCAGTAGTCCCGCTCCATCGAATCGCCTTCGCGCGCCACCGGCACGGCGCTGATCGAACACGAGCTGGTCCGGTATTCACCGGCGAATCCAAGCGAATTCGCGAAAACGTGGCGGCCCAGGTTCGTATCGAAGGAACCGCCTTCCGAGTTTGAAATCCGCGGATCGGCGTCAAGCGCGGCCCCTTCGGCGGCCCGCGCCATCTCAATTTTCCGTTCCGTGGTCAGGCCGGCGGTATCGTCCGAAAAGAGCCGCAAATCGCCGGAAATCGCTCCGAGCTCGGAGACATCGGGCAGCCCCGCGTGCGGATCTTCGGTCGTGATCGCGCCCAGTTCCACAGCCGATTCCACCAGCCGCCGCAACCCCTCCGTGCTCAGATCGGATGTGTACGCGGAACCGGTGTGGCGGCCGATGAGAATCCGCAGCCCCGCGCCCCGCGAGCCCGATTCCTTCAAGCTCTCCAGTTCGCGCATGCGCACGTTGGCCGAGAATTCTTCGCCTTCGGCGATGACGCATTCCGCGCCCGTCGCGCCCGCGGCCAGAGCCTTCCCGACAATCCCGGCCGCCAGATCGAGCAGGTTCCCGTTCGAACCGGGCGAACCGTTCAAGCCGTGCCTCCCACGGTCATGCGGTCGATGCGCACGGTCGGAATGCCGACTCCGACCGGAACGCTCTGCCCTTCCTTGCCGCAGACGCCGACACCCTCGTCGAGTTTCAGGTCGTTCCCCACCATGCTGATATGCTTCATCGACTCCGGACCGTTGCCGATCAGCGTCGCGTTGCGCACGGCCCTGGTCAGACGGCCGTCTTCGATGAGGTAGCTTTCCGAGGCGGAAAACACGAAATTGCCATTGGTGATATCGACCTGCCCGCCCCCGAAGTTAGAGCAATAGAGACCGCGCGGCACCGACCGTATGATGTCTTCAGGGTCGCTCTCGCCCGCCAGCATGAACGTGTTCGTCATGCGCGGCATGGGGATATGCTCGTAGCTCTCGCGCCTGCCGTTGCCCGTCCCGGCAAGGCCCGTGATGCGGCTGGATAGCTTGTCTTGCAGGTACCCGCGGAGGATGCCGTTCTCGATGAGCACATTTCGCTGCGTCGGCGAACCCTCGTCGTCCACATTCAGCGACCCGCGCCGGTCGCGTATGGTCCCATCGTCGATAACGGTACAAAGCGGGCTCGCCACCAGCTGCCCGACCCGCCCGGCAAACGCCGAGGTTCCCTTCCTGTTGAAGTCCGCCTCAAGTCCGTGCCCGACGGCCTCGTGGAGCAGGACGCCCGGCCAACCCGGGCCCAGCACAACCGTCATTTCTCCCGCGGGCGCTTCCACGGCGTCGAGTTGGACGACCGCTTGCCGCGCGGCTTTGATCGCGAAATCCTCCGGGGAGCGCTCTCCGCAAAAAAAATCCAAACCTACTCTTCCGCCACCGCCCGCGTGCCCGCTCTGCGGGACGCCGTCTCCTTTCCGGGCAAGCGCGCTGACGTTCAGGCGGGTCATGGGCTGACGGTCGAAGGTGAGCGAGCCGTCGCTCGTCGCAACCATCACCTGGCGCAGATTGTCCGCGTAGGTCGCGTTGACCTGAAAAACGTGAGGACTGTAGGCTCGCGCCGCCCGGTCGGCGCGTTTCACCAGCTCCACTCTTTCCGCAAACGCCGTCTCGGTGGGAGCGGTGAGCACCGGATAGAGGTTTCGCTTTGGCCCCTCGTGCAGCGGCATGCTCAGGGTCTTTGCCGGTCCAGCGGCGATGTGGGCGGCGACGCGCGCGGCCTTGCGAATCTTTTCAGGGGACAGGTCGTCGCTGTAGGCGTAGCCGGTCCGCTCGCCGGAAAGCACGCGGACGCCCGCGCCGAGCGAAACGCCCTGCGTGGCGCTCTTTACGATGGACTCGTCCAGGCCGATGCTGCTAGTGGAAAGGTACTCGAAATAGATGTCCGCGTAGTCTCCGCCACGCGACATCGCCTCACTCAGATAAGACTCCAGGTCGTGTTCCGTGATGCCGAAACGGGCAGCGAAAAACGACTCGGATAGTTGCATAATCCGAGGTTAGCATGGGGCGGGTGAGACTGTTTTCCTCAGGCGGCGGCGTCCGGCTCGAGCGCGCACTGCCGCCATCCGGCGAGCAGGGTACGCAGCACGCCGGCGGCGTCCGCAAGGGGCTCTTCTCTCTGTTCCGCGTTCGCGGTGGCAAGGGAGGTCAACACCCAGCTATAGGTCTGCCTCAGGGTCCGGCTGATCTCGCCGCCCTTCTCATCGTCGAGCGAATCCACAAGCTCGGCGATAATCGCCTGCGCCTTTGAAATTTCGTCGCTGCGGCCTCGAATATTCTTCTCCCGGACGTGCCGCTGGGCGCCTGTGATCGCGTCGATAGCCGCCTCATACAGGACCCGCACCAACTCCAGACGGTCCGCCGACATCACGCGGCTTTCAAGATATGCATCGTGAGCTCTGTTTTTCATTTCCTGGCTTGCTCTCCCAGATGTTTATCGGCGGAAAGTCAGGAATTCGTGAGGGCGGGCGTACTAGCCTTCTGGAGCCCCTCCAAGGTGGCCGCCAGCCGCCGAACCTCCACGGACGGTATCTCCGAAATCAGTTCTCCCGTCTTCTTGTCGACCAGCCTCGCCACAACGCGATGCGTTCCGCGTTCGAATGCGAACGTAAGCTCGCTCTCCGAACCGAACGCCTCCGCGGCGTTAACCGCCTTAACTGCAACAATCAATTCCCGGTGGTCCGGATTCTCCGGCGACCTCAATTCCGCGACGATTGGAACCGCTACTACCTTCTGCATAGGATCGAAAGTCATCCTGAGCCTCCTTTATTCCTTTGGTAACGTCAGCTACCCTTTTTCTCTTCATGGAGCTTATCGGCCGGGATTGCGCAGGCTTGAAAGAAATAACGCCGGGAGACCGAAAAATTCGGCCGCCCGGCGTTTTTGGCGAGTTACCCCTTGCGCGGCTGGGGGCTAGCTCTTTGTTTTCGGGTTCTCCACTCGAAGGTTGTTGATCACCGGTCCGAACGAAAGGCCCGCGGAGGAGGCGCGTAAGGTGGCGACATTCTTTTCCATCTCGCTGTTGACCACCCCTTCGAGCGTCACGTGGCCGTTATTCACGATAATGTGGATGGGTGGAACGCTCTGAATCCCGTACCGGCTCAGCACCGGGTCCCGATAGAGCGCGCGGGCCACGCGAACGCGCAGCTCGTCGTCGAATCGCGACAGCGGCAGAACTTCAAGCCGGTTCGCGACGCCCGTAACTCCGGGGACGCGGAGGGAGATCCGCTCCAGATCCTTTTTCTTGAACGGCTGACTGACCTGCCCGCTCAGTTCCACGACTCCGTCGCGAACTCCGATGTTGATGTTGTCCCAGATGGTGTACCGCGTATACATCCGGACCTCGTGCGCCGTCCTGGCCGCGATGTCCGCATCGGTCGAGGAACGGCCCGCTGTTGCCGCGGCCGCGGCTCCCGAAAAAATCAGCGCCGTTGCCATGCTCAGGTTGCGAATCAATTTGTATTTCATCTTCTTTCTCCTTCCTACACCACTATTTACGCGGCTCCCAGGTACGCGGTTTCCGGGTTACGCAAAGGAAGAGTAAAAGGTTTGTAAAGGCAGGGGAGGCAGACGGGCCGGGCGGATCCCGGTCCGGGCAGAGAGCGGTCAAGTGCCGCGGAGGCGCGCCCCCACCTCGCTCGGCCCGGAGTCGCGTCGTTTACCAGTGCTCGGGCGTGCCCCCGGCACGCGGTTTCACATTTCGTGCGACGCTTTGGGTAGGCTTGAAGAGAAGTCCACGAGTAGTGTTCAATTGTTAGGAGAACTATGCCCCCGTGTTTGAACCACGCCGAAGGGTACCGCAAGTGCCTGACCGCCGGGTGCTTTGCGGCACTCATGTGGGGCGCGTATGCCTGATATCGTCATTACCCAAGCGGAAGCCGATGCTTTGATACCCAAGGAAAAACACCACGTCAATGACAAGGAATGGACCTTTTCCGGCTGGCGAGAGGCTTGCAATCCCCCTGATCTCGCCTGACAACGTGAGCACTTCATGCTTGGCGTCAGCCGCGCCCAAATCAAGCTAACGAAAGCCACTTATCAGAGCCGGGCGAGGCAGGCGATCATCCTTGTGCGGCTCGATCTGGACGGCCCGCCACACCGGAACCCGGACGGCGCGGAGATCCCATGTCCACATCTCCACGTCTACCGTGAAAGGCCTCGGTGACAAGTGGGCGATCCCGGTCCCCGTTGATAGGTATATGAATACCCTGGACCTTTTTTCCACTTTCGAGGCGTTCATGGTGCACTGCAACATCACGAACCCTCCTCACGTTCAGAAGGGGCTTTTCTCATGACGATGGTGCAGGAAATTGAGAAGCTCCTGAACGACTACCGCGCGTGGCTGAAAGACAAAACGACGCTGCGCGAAGTGGACGGGTCTTGGGTCGAGATAACAACGCCTTACCTGGACCGGCACAATGACGCCTTGCAAATCTATGCTCGTCGGGAAAATGGTGGCTACGTGCTGACGGATGATCGCTACACCATACACGACCTCGAATCGTCGGGCTGCAACCTCAACACGGAGAAGCGCCAAGACCTCTTGAAAATGACGCTAAACGGCTTCGGCGTGAGGCTGAACGACGAGGCCCTCGAAGTGCGCGCAACCCTGGATAACTTCCCGCTACGCAAGCACAATCTCATTCAGGCTATGCTCGCTGTGAATGACCTTTTCTATCTCGCAAAGCCGGTCGTGGAGAGCCTGTTTTTCGAGAACGTGATTGAGTGGCTCGAAGCCAACGAAATCCGCTACACGCCCAAGGCGAAGCTCACCGGCGCCAGCGGCTACGACCATCTTTTCGATTTTGTCATCCCAAAGTCTGGAAAAAAGCAGCCGGAACGCATCGTGCAGGCGCTCAATCGCCCGACACGCGACACTGCGGAATCGTTCATTCTTGCATGGCTCGATACACGCCAAGTGCGGCCACCGGATTCCCGGGCGTACGCCGTTCTGAACGATATGGAACAGCCGGTTTCAGGCGGTGTGATCGATGCGTTTCGCAACTATCGAATCGATCCCGTGCCGTGGAGTCGCCGCGGCGAAGTCGTCACGGAACTGGCTGCGTAGTTCCCAGAAAAGCTGTAATACGGCCACGGGAACCGTGTCATCCATCGGCGCTTGATGGGAACTTCGCTCCGGTCAGACCGTCTTCTCTCTTGAATAGCACACCGGCTCGATCCCGCATTCGGCGCACCGAGGCTTTCGCGCCTGACAAGGACCGCGGCCATGGTGGATCATCTGATGCGAAAACAGAATCCAGCGGTCTTTCGGGACGATTTTCATCAGATCCCGCTCGATTTTCACCGGATCGGTGTTCTTTGTAAGGTCGAGGCGCAGCGAAAGCCGCTGGACATGCGTATCCACCACCACCCCCGACGCGACTCCATACCCGGTGCCGAGCACCACGTTCGCGGTCTTTCGCGCCGCTCCGGGAATCGTGAGCATTTCTTCAATCGTGCAAGGCACTTCACCCCCGAAATTGGCCAGCACCGCCTTCGCCGCGCCCGCAATCGATTTCGCCTTGTTGTTGAAAAAGCCGGTAGAGCGGATATCCTCCGCCAGCACCTCGGCCCGGACCGCCGCGAAGTCCTTGACAGTCGGGTACTTAGCGAACAGACCGGGCGTCACCATGTTCACTCGCCGGTCGGTGCACTGAGCCGAAAGAATCGTCGCGACCAACAATTCCCAGGGGTTCCGGTGCGTGAGGGCGCAGGTGACGTTCGGATACATCCTGTCCAGCCCGGCAAGAATCGCTCCCACACGCGCCTTCCGCTCCGCTGCTGTTGTCGGTTTTCCGGCCATTTAGACCTAGGTATGATAGCATCTCATGCTCTCGCGACCTCCGAATCCCCACTTCGGTGACCAAGGCCGTGGCTACCGGACAGCCTTTCGCAGCGCGCTAACGCCCCCGTTTAGTATCATGAGGTGGATATGAAAGGTGTCGTGCTGGCCGGCGGAACGGGAAGCCGGCTGTTCCCCCTTACGAAGATTACCAACAAGCATTTGCTGCCGATTTACGACCAGCCGATGATTTATTACCCCATCCAGACGCTTGTGGACGCGGGGATTCGCGACATTCTCGTGGTCACCGGCGGCAGGAATGCAGGGGATTTTCTGCGGCTCCTGGCCAACGGAAAACACTTCGGCCTGTCCCACATCGATTTCACCTATCAGGAAGGCGAGGGCGGCATCGCGGAGGCGCTGAACCTGGCCCACCATTTCGCCGATGGCCATAAGATTTGCGTCATCCTGGGCGATAACATCATTGAAGGCAATATCCGCGGCGCGGTCGAGGAATTCCTCAAACAGCCGCGCGGCGCGAGAATTTTGCTGAAAGAGGTCCAGGACGCGGAGCGCTTTGGAGTCGCCGAACTGGTGGGCGAAAAGGTGATCAACATTGAGGAGAAGCCGCGGCGGCCGAAATCGAACTACGCCGTCACGGGCATCTATATGTACGATACGACGATCTTCGACAAGATCAACACGCTTGAACCCTCGGCGCGCGGGGAGCTGGAAATCACCGACGTCAACAACGCCTATATCCGCGAGGGTTCCATGTCGTTCTCGATGCTCGAAGGCTGGTGGACGGACGCCGGCACGTTCGACTCTCTCCTGCGAGCGAGCAACCTGGTCGCCGGCACGCTCCGCAAACCCGTTGAAGGGACGCCGGGCGACTGATGGCTCCCGTCCTCGCGCAGTTCAAAGGCCTCTCTTTGCGCGTTCCCGAATGCGAGAAAGGGATCGGCTCGGTGATTCTTTCTCCCGGCTCGGCGAACCTCATTGAAGGCATCGGCATTCAGCCTCTCGCCTTGTGGCCCGACGACCGCGGATATTTCCTCGAAGTGCAGCGCGCCGGGGAGGGAATTGCGGCGGCTTTTCCGCCGGAGACCACTCAGACCTCGGCGGCGCTCACCTACTCGGGCGGCATCAAGGCATTCCACTATCATCTGGATCAGACGGATTGCTGGACCGTGGCGCTTGGAATGATGCAGGTGGCGCTGGTCGATCTGCGGGAAGGTTCGCGGACCTACGGAGCGCGTAACACGCTCTATGTGGGCCAGTTGCGCCCCTGGCAGATTCTGATACCGCCGGGTGTGGCGCACGGCTACAAGGTGATCGGCGAACAAGCGGCGATGCTTGTGTATCTCACGGACCGCTTCTACAACCCGAAGGACGAAGGCCGGATTCCGTACAACGATTCTCGCATTCAGTACGATTGGGAATCGCAGTACAAGTAGCGGAGCCGGGCACATGCACGCCGCCCTCGACGCCACGCCCCTCACCGTCAAGACGGGGGGCGTCGGGCGGTATACTGCTGAATTGACACGCGCGCTCGGCGAGGCGTTTCCCGGCGACGTCTACACGCTGGTTTCCGATCAGCCTTTTGAGATGCCGCCCGGCTGTCCTTTGAACGTGAAGCGTGGAGGCTCGCCGCGAAACCGTCTGGAGCGCCTCTGGTGGTCCTGGGGGCTCGGCCGCGAACTCGGCCGCTCAGGCGCCCACTTGTTCCACGGGACCGATTTCTCGACACCGTACTTCACGAGCGTTCCGAGCGTGATGACGGTGCACGATCTCTCTCCCTGGATGGACCCGCGTTGGCACCACGCGGCGGAACGGGTCCGCAAACGCGCGCCGCTGCTGCTTGGATTGGGGATCGCGACCATGGTCGTGACGGTGAGCGAATCCGTCAGGCGAGAGGCGATCGAGCGGTTTCGGCTGAATCCGGCTCGCGTGGTGGCGATCCCCAACGCGGCCTCCGCGATGTTCCGCCCGGTGCCTGTCCCGCCCGCCAAACCGTATTTCCTCTACGTCGGGACGCTTGAGCCGCGGAAGAACCTCGCGTGCCTCGTGGAGGCTTGGGCCGCGGTTCGCGGGAAGCGCGACGTGGATCTGGTCCTGGTGGGACGCAGGCGTCACGATTTCCCGCCCATCGATGCCCGGCCAGGCCTGCATGTTCTCGGCGCGGTTCCCGACCAGGAGCTGCCCGCGCTCTACTCTGGCGCGCTTGCTTTCGTTTATCCGTCGTTTTACGAAGGATTCGGACTGCCTGTTCTTGAAGCCATGCAGTGCGGTGCGATGGCGCTGGTTTCAAACGACCCGGCCATCCTCGAAGTGACCGGTGAAGCGGCTGTACGTCTCGACGCGCGCGCTCCGCGAGAGTGGTCGGACGCGATGCAAGCCGCACTGAGCAGGCCGGAGTGGGTAGCGCAAATGCGGCAGCTTGCCCTGAATCGCGCGCGCGAATTTTCCTGGCATCGGACCGCGGTTCGCACGCGGGAGGTTTATGAGCAGGCCATCCGCCTTGTTTCTTACTCCTGAGGCGCCCTACCCCGCCATCGGCGGAGGCGCCCTGAGAGCGGCTTCCCTCTTCGAGTACCTCGCCCAGCGGTATGACGTGGATGTAATCGCGTTTCGTGAACCGGGCGCTCCGGACCCGGAGGCGGCGTTTCCTCCCGGAATGGCGCGCACGGTGAGCGTGGTGGACCTTCCCTACAACTCGCGGCATCTGCCTGCGAAGATCGCGCGCAACGGCAGCCGTTTGCTGCGGGGCGTACCGCCGCTGCTCGATCGGTTCTCGGGCCAGGAAGCCGCGGTTGCGGGCTTTCTCGGCGGAAAATCCTACCAGGCCGCCGTGGTGGAACACTTCTGGCTTGCGCCTTACCTGGAGACGATTGCCCCGGCCGCGCGCAGGACGGTGCTCGATCTGGTGGACGTCGAGTCCGTGTTGCACGAGCGATGCAGCCGCGTCGAGCGCTGGCCCGCGGCGATCGCGCATCGCGTTTTTCACTCGGCGTGCCGGGGTCTTGAGCGCGAGTGGTTTCCGCGGTATTCGGCGCTGCTTGCCACGTCCGTGGACGATGCGCGTACGATTCGCGAAATTGCTCCGCAGGCGCGCGTGGTGGTGTATCCGAACACGATTCCATGGATCCCGCAGCCTTCGCCGCCCGAGGAAAACGCCATCGCTTTTTCGGGCAATCTGGAGTATCACCCGAACGTTTCGGCGGTCCGGCATTTCCGCTCCGCAATCTGGCCCCTGCTGCGCGAGCGATGGCCGGGCCTGAAGTGGCGGCTGATTGGAAAAAATCCGCAGGGAGTCGCGAAGTATGTTGCGGGCGATCCGCGGATTGAGTGTTCCGGACCCATCGTGGACGCCATTGAGGAACTCGCCCGCGCGCAGGTAGTGATCGTTCCAGTGCTCGCGGGAAGCGGCACGCGGCTCAAGATTGTGGAAGCGTGGGCCGCCGGGCGCGCGGTGGTCTCGACGCGGCTGGGAGCGGAAGGCTTGCCCACTTGCGACGGCGGGAACATCATACTGGCGGATGAAGCCGGCGAGTTCGCCCGCGCCGTGTCGGCGCTGCTCGAATGCGCGGAGCGCAGGAATACGATCGGCGTCGCGGGGCGGCGCACCTATGAGACGGAAGGGACGTGGCAATCGGCCTGGGCGAAGCTCGAAGCGAGCGGGGTATGCGAACCGTAACCGCACTTCCGCTATTGATCCTGCTCTGGACTGCGCCCGATTGCTTCGCCCGCATACGCCTGAGCCGTGGCTCGCGGAACTCGTTCCGCGCGTCCACCACCCAACAGCGCCGCCGGTTCAACATCGATCCGTACTTCACCGAGCCGGGAAACATCGATCTGGAACTCGGAACGGCGCGGTCTTCGGCATACCGCTCCGCACCCGTGACCATCAAGTACACACCCGATGGATTGGGAGGCTTTTGGCGGCGCACAGAGGTAAGCGCCAGTTTCGAGGGTGTTTCGAGCACGGCAGGGCAAGATTCGTGGACGACACATTTCGGCGGCCGCATCGGAATTCAGGCGAGCCACATGCTGTATGACGTGGCTCCGTTTTCGATCGTGTTCGTACCGCAGGCCGTCTTCCTGCTGCGCGGTGACGGCGGCGCCCGGCTAGGGGGGCCAGTGGTTGGCAACTACGACTTCGGCCTCAACAGCATTGGCACGCATGTCACGTGGTCCGGTTCAGGCTGGCGCCGAAGTGGTTATCGAGCCCGACGCGCAACCGTTCGCCGTTATCCGCGCGGCTGCTCCGGTGCGCCGGACCATCTCCGAGTGCATTGCTCTGGCGGAAGCCCATGAAAAGGAAACCGGGCATGCCCCGGTGCTCGATCCGGACTTCGCCGCCGACGTGGAGGAGATCGTCCGCAATCGAAAGCCGTGGAACCCTCGCTCGTGGGAATAATCCTCGACTCCAGCATAGTGATCGCCGGCGAGCGTCGGGGCCATACCGTCCGGGAGATCCTGCCGCAGTTCAAAGCGGGTTACGGAGAAATCGAGGTCGGCGTTTCCGTGTTGACCATCGTGGAATTAGCGCACGGCATCGAGCGTGCTGGAACCGGGGAGCGCCGGCAACGGCGAGACGCCTTCGTCGATGAACTGATCCGCGACGTGCCGATACATCCAGTCACCGTCGCGACGGCCAGACTCGCGGGGAGCATCGAGGGCGGCCAGGCGGCTCACGGCGTAAACATCGCCTTCGAGAACCTGCTCATCGCCGCCACCGGCAATGTCCGCCATTTCGAGGCCGTTCCCCGGCCTGACGGTCGTGAAGATGTGAAGCCATTGCGCCATTGATCCGAACGCATTCGCTGCGTCGCATCCAAGAGCTACACACCAACCGGGATGACTCGCGGTGGACTTTGGAGATCGCTTTCGAAAGGCACGAGGCGGACCACGTTGGCCAAACTGCCCTGCAAGCTCCCCAACCGGTCATTCAGCATTGCACCGGCTGCGGAGGTCGGATCACCAGACGGCCATATCTCCGGCTGTGCGGCGCCGTAGTATCCAGGGTTTACCTTCGCCAGCCACAGGCCCATTGCTCGATTGGAATATCCTCAGCCTGTCCGGAAAACGCAAGCACAACTCAATCATGGCCTTCCGCGCCCGTTCGCGCTGCGCGAATGCCGTGAAACGATGACGCGCTAGCCCGACTTTCGCGAACTCGCACCTTGTTTCTCATGCCCTAGTACTACTGGGTCACAAACATAACATTTGGGTGTAAACTTGTTTTTGTGGGAACACGCCTCTCCACGCCAGGCCCACAGGAGAAGCGCTTCGCGGCGTATATGGACGGCCTGGCGCAAGCTGCGAAGCACGAAGACCGGCACGCG
>CAMDED010000009.1 GCA_945893365.1 Candidatus Sulfopaludibacter sp. SbA3
CCGTGCTGCGGTTGGCGACGACAGCGCGGCGAATCATCGAATGGCTGGAAGCGACGAGACTGCTGCCGATCTCCGTCTGACGCCGCCTGGCCGAAGATTCTACACTTTCTTGCTTATCGACGGATTTGCAGGCCCTATTTCGCCCCAAAACCGGTATTCTTGCGTGCGGAGTGTCAGCAAAGCCACTGAATACCGGAGAAACGCTCGCAAGCGGCATCGGACTGGCGCAGACGAAGCCGGATCGACGCGGGGACTTGCTCGGGACTGCGCCATCTACCCTCCCGCCCCCCCGTCCGCTACGCTATCGACGGATTAGGGGATAGTAATAGTGCTCCCCGGCCAGACGGCCCTCGCGTGGAAGTTGGCGCTACCTTCTCCACGCTAAGGCCTCTCTCGGTCATGTTGACGGGAAAACGAATTCGAGTTGTTGCAAACAAGAGGCTTAGCTCTTGCCGTCCGGTCACGTTGACCGGGACTGCCCACCCGGCCCTTTATCCGCCGCATCACCCGCTGCGCGCAGCTCGAGCGCTTCGGCCACCAGGAACAGCGATCCCGCGATGAAAACGACATCCTCCGGCGGGGCGTCGCGTACCATGTCGAGCGCCGCGGCCAGGTCAGCTGCGATCCGCACGCGCGGGTGATCCGTCGAATCGCGTAAAGCTTCCGGGCGCAGCGATCGAGGCTGCTTCGGAGCCGTCAGGATGACTTCATGCGCTCGCGTGAACAGGGTTCCGGCAATTTCTTCCACCGCCTTGTCGCGCATCGTGCCGTAGATCAGGCGGACGCGGCGGTTCGCGTAAAAGCGGCCGATATAAGCAGCCAGAGCCCGCGCTCCCGACGGGTTATGCGCGCCGTCGGCCACGATCTCCGGGGCTTCGGAAATCCACTCCAGGCGGCCCGGCCAGCGTACGCCGCGGATTCCCGCTTCAATCGCCGCGTCCGGAACCCGCAGGCATCTCAGCGCCGCGACCGCCGACAGGGCGTTCTCCACCTGATGCTCGCCGGCGAGCGGGCATTCCACCTGAACTCCCTCAACCTTGAAGCGCGATCCGCGCGCGTGCAACTCAACGTCCTCAGCCGACGCCGAGCCGGCCACTTCGACCCCAAGTTCCGCGGCGCGAGCCGTAAGCACTTCCAGTGCCTCCGGGCGTTGGCGGGCAAATACCGCGGGCACGCCTGCTTTCAGGATGCCCGCTTTTTCGGCGGCGATCGAAGCGAGACTCGTCCCCAGGTAGCCCTCATGGTCGAATTCCACGGGCGTGATCACCGCGAGCGCGGGTTCCACGACGTTCGTGGCGTCGAGCCGGCCGCCAAGCCCCACTTCGAGCACGGCAATGTCCACGCGCGCCTCGGCGAACAGCAGGAAAGCCATCGCCGTGACGGTTTCGAAGTACGTCGGGTGGTAGTCGATCGCGCCGCTCTCAAGCAGTTCCTCGGCCTTTTCGTGGACGCACCGGAACGCCCCGGCGAAGCGCTCTTCCGACACCTCCGCGCCGGCAATGCGAATCCGTTCCGTGGGAGAGAGCAGGTGCGGCGACGTATACAGTCCGGTTAGCGAACCCTTCGCCCTGAGCGCGGATTCGATCATCGCGCACGTGGAGCCTTTTCCGTTTGTCCCGGCCACATGGACGAACTTCGTAAGCCGATGCGGATTACCCAGCGCGTCAAGCACCGTGCGAATGCGTTCCAGTCCGAATTTGACGGTCTTGCGCTCGTTTCCGAGTGAATAGAGGAACCGGACGGAATCCGGATAGTTCATACCGGGCCGCAGAAGAAGCGCAGGGCCCGGGCGATGTAGTCTTTCAGCTCGCCCCTGGGCACAACCGCGTCGAGCATGCCGTGGCGCAGCAGAAATTCCGCGCGCTGGAAGCCGTCCGGCAATTTCTGGCGGATGGTTTGTTCGATCACGCGCGGTCCGGCGAAGCCGATCAGCGCGCCGGGCTCGGCGATGTTCAAATCGCCCAGCATGGCGAAACTGGCAGTGACGCCGCCCGTGGTTGGGTCCGTCAGCACGCTGATGTAGGGGACTTTGCCTTCATCGAGGCGCATGAGCGCCGAGGAAATCTTCGCCATTTGCATCAGACTCACAGCGCCTTCCTGCATGCGCGCGCCCCCGGAGGCCGATACGATCACGATCGGCGTGCGCTCGGCGTGCGACCTCTCGATGGCCTTCGTGATCTTTTCTCCCACCACAGCGCCCATGCTCCCGCCGATGAATTTCATCTCCATGGCGCAGATGTTCACCAGGCGTCCGTGCAGCTTGCCGCTGGCCGAAATGATGGCGTCGGAAAGCGAGGTCGCGCCCTGGTTCGAGGCCAGGCGCTCGCGATAAGGCTTGCTGTCGGAGAAGTTGAGGGGGTCGGTCGAGGTGAGCAGCGTGTCGTGCTGTTCATATTCCCCGTCGAACAGAAGGCGGAGCCGGGTCCGTGCGTCGATCCGTGAGTGTGCTCCGCACTGAGGGCAGACGTTGAAGTTATCTTCCAGGTCCTTACGCCAGATGATCTGGCGGCAGCCTTCGCACTTGAGCCAGAGGCCCTCGGTGCGAACGCGCCGCGCGCCTTCCGCCGGCTGGGATGTGGTTCCGTTGGCCGGCCGCTCTCGCTTAAACCAGCTCATGCTTCGACCGGATCGTGCCTAAAGCAAATCATGTGTAAACCGAAATCATGTGATGTAGCGCCCATGTAACAGTCCTTACGTTAGCGCGGGTACGGATGGCCGCGCAACGTGGTGAATGCGCGGTAGATCTGTTCGGCGAGCATGGCGCGCGCCAGTTCGTGGGGCCAGGTCATGGCGGATAGCGAGAGCAGGAGGTCGGCTCGCGCGGTCCAGCCGGCCGGGAGGCCGTCGGAACCGCCCACGGCAAACACCAAGTCGCGGCCGTCCATTTCGGCTTTCGCGACCAGCGTTGTAAATCGCGCCGAATCGAGCGGCTGCCCGGAGGGGTCGAGCAGGATTTTGGCAGCGGCCGGATGCCTTGCCCAAAGGTCGGTGCGATCCGGCCGGATTTCCCGCATTTCACACGTTGCGTAGCGGCCGGAGCGCTTCAGGTATTCCTCAGCGAGTGCGTTAGCATGAGCGTCCCGCTGCTTTCCGATGTAGTAAAGGTAGAGCTTCACTCGTTCGGGATTGCGAGCGACTTGGCGTTCTTCCAGAGGCGTTCGAGGTCGTAGTTGACGCGGGCCTTCTCGGAAAAGACATGCAGCAGGAAGTCGCCGTAGTCGGCCAGAATCCACTCCCCCTGCTCGTAGCCTTCCACGCTCATGGGCAGTTCGCCGCGCTCCTTAAGCGTGAGCCCCACATCGTCCGCAATCGCCTGAATCTGCCGCTGGTTCGAGCCGGTGCAGATGACGAAATAGTCTGTAAAAGAGGTGATGCCGGTCAGGTCGAGGACCTTGATTTCGGTAGCCTTCTTCGATTCGGCCGCGCGAACGGCAACGAGCCAGGAGGGCTGTTGTTGAGTTGTATCCGGGATGATTAACTCCTGCTTGTATCGTACTACAATAGAAAGGATGTGCAAAAAGCCGCTTAAGATGCCCGGGAGGTTTGCGCTGGCGTTTGTCTGCGCGGCCGGCCTGGCCCTTGAGGCGCAGACGGCGGACAGCCCCGAAATCGAGAAAGCGAAGGCGGATATCCAGGCGTTGAAATCGCTTGTGGAAGAGGGCGCGATGCCCCGTGCGCGCCTCGAAACCGCCGAACGCGAGCTGGCGGACGCCAGAGACGCGGCGTTCCTCCGGCGCACGCTTTACGGCGAGGATTTGACGGAAGGACAATCCGCTGAGATGATCGCCGTGGCGAAGCGGCGACTTGCGCGGCAGAGAGAAGCGGTCGAATCCACCAAGAGGTTGGTCGAAGAAGGCGTGATTCCCCGACTGCGGCTCACCGAGCCTCTGGAACGGGCCGACCGTGCGCGGAAGGAATTGGACCTGGCCGAATCGCGCGCGCGGCTTGTCCAGGAAATCGCGGCGATGGCAAGAGCTGAAATACAGGCGATGGAAGCCGCCGCGGCGGCGCCGGCGCCGAGCAGGGCCGATGGGCCGGCGTCCGAGCGGTACGATGGCGACGGCTTCCTGAGCGCGCATG
Source organism: Candidatus Sulfopaludibacter sp. SbA3 (assembly GCA_945893365.1). Classification (GTDB taxonomy): domain Bacteria; phylum Acidobacteriota; class Terriglobia; order Bryobacterales; family Bryobacteraceae; genus SYKU01. The sequence goes on from CAMDED010000009.1 coordinate 4,081, forward strand.
AAATCAAGCAGATGGTGCTCGCATTTGAGGGGCGCTTTGCGAAGCCGCTGCCCGTAAGCGCAAACGGCGACACGGCCGTGCATCGGGCGATGGGTTTCGACCACCGCAGCCGCATCGACGTGGCCGTGCATCCGGATCAGGCGGAGGGAGTTTGGCTTCGGCGGTATCTGGAGTTCCGGCGGGTTCCATTTTTTGCGTTCCGCAGCCGCGTTCCGGGGAAAGCGACGGCGGCGCACATCCACGTGGGTCCGCCGAGCGCTCGAATTGTGAAGACTGCGCAAACTTCCTCCGGCGGCCAGTAACCGGGCGCACTGCGCTACACTAACCTGCATGCCCGGATCGTCGCTACGAGTGTTGCTGTCGAACGAGCGGATTCATGCCAGAATCGCCGAGATGGGTGCGAAGATCGCGGCCGACTACCCGAGTGGAGAACTGCACATGGTCTGCATCCTCAAGGGGGCCTGCATCTTTCTGTCGGACCTGGCAAGGGCCACGCCGCGCAACGTCTGCATCGACTTCATGGGAATTTCGAGCTACGGAAAGGGCAAGTCGAGTTCCGGCGAAGTGAAGCTGACGAAGGATCTCGACCATTCCGTGGAAGGAGCGGACGTGCTGATCGTCGAAGATATCGTCGATACGGGGATCACGGTGAACTACCTGATCCACGTGATCCAGCAGCGCAAGCCGCGGTCGGTCCGAATCGCGGCGCTGCTCGACAAGCCAACCCGCCGCGTCCGGCCCGTTGACGTCGCCTACACCGGTTTTCAGATTCCGGACGAGTTCGTCGTCGGTTTCGGTTTGGACTTCGCCGAAAAGTACCGTAATCTGCGGGATGTGTGCGTTCTCGAAGGCGAGTAGCGTCTCGAAGGCGATTAGGTTGCAGTGGTTTAGATCCGTTCCGCAGATGCGGGACGGACACCGCTCGGCGTCGCACCACAAATTCCGACGGTACGAGCGGATCGCGCGATTCCATTTGAGCCAGCTTGCGCATATCGCGCCTCGAAGCTCGATGCGATGCGCGAGGGCAACGGCACGGTTCCCGATAACTCCCGTCCGATGTTCTATCCAACATGTGAATTGGGGGGAAGCGCGACAACACGAGGGTGCGTGTGGTAATCGCGGGCGGGTTGGGCGGAACGCTTTGAAACGGGGATTATTCCGGGGCCGGCGACGAGAATCGAACGATGCGCAGCCTGTACCTGTCGATCATGGATCGTATGGGTGTGAAGGTGGATCGCTTCGGCGACGCGGAGACGCGCCTCGAAACGGTTGTACGTAACGCCCTCAGGCGACACGGTATTTTTCGAGCGCGTTCTCATCCAGGCCGACGCCGAGTCCGGGCTTTGCGGGTAAGCGGTAGAAGGCGTCCGTCATCGCGAACGGCGCCATCACCAGGTCGTCTTCGAGACAATGCACGATGCCGATCGTGTACTCGATTCCTGGAAACGCGGCGGCCTGATGGGCCTGGAAAACCTGGCCAAGGCCGGTTTCGGAGGCGTTCTCGACCCAGAGCCCGACGCCTTCAAGCGAGGCCATCGCGTTGTAGCGCGTCATGGTCTCACCGAATCTCGGCGCGCCAACGATGCACGCGTCGAGCGGCATTTTCCGAATCCACTGCATCGCGTCAAGCCCGTCGATGTGCACTCGATATCCGGGCTCGTAACCGAGCTTGGCTTCGGATGCCATGACGGCCGGTCGGTAGCACCGGCTCCCACCAGGTCTGGACCATCTTATCTTTCGGACGCGGCGAGAACAGCCGTGCGACGGGCAGACCGGCGGCCTTTCCCATGAGGTCGTACACATGGCGATGCCGCCGATATTGTCGTCGAGCGGTATTCCCAAGGAGAACGCCCCACCATGCCACTCAGGATCGCTTGCGCCTTCAGAAGCGGCAGATCGGTCTCGCCGATGCCCGTCAATCCATCGTCGTGGAGCTTCACCTACATGAACGAGAAGTGAGTCTGGTTGCGGCCTGTTTTCGAAAGATCGAGATCCAGGGGTCGCGAATGCGCCGCCATCGGCATGCTCACCGGGTCGCTTCAAAACGGGTGATCGGCGGCTTCGATGCGGACGCCGGCATCCCCGCGCCCGCGGCAAGGGAAACGATCCGGCCAACTGCGTCTCGTCCGTTCACGGGGTTACGCGAGCACTCGAAACAAGGCGGGCGCGGCTTCTCGCAAGCCGCTTGCGGTAACGGCTCCGATCTCGACGTCGCCAAGCGAGCTCGCCGGGCGCGGCCGCGCTAGTTCCACATTAAGAAAATTACAAGTAAGCGCGTTCGATCCACGTTCGAGCGTCACGGCGGAGAGCGTTCTGCCCAACATGCTTTGCCGGAAGTCGAGATTCTTCGCGGCGGCTAGCTCGCGCAGGATACGGTTGCGCTCCCTCCGCACCGGCATTGCGACCTGCCCCGGCAACCCGGCGGCGGGTGTTCCGGGACGCACCGAATAGGTGAACACGTGCAGATAAGTGAACGGCATGCGCTCGATGAAGCGGCGGCTTTCCTCGAATTCCTCGTCCGTTTCGCCGGGAAACCCGGCCATGACATCCGCGCCGATCGCGGCGTCGGGAATCCACTGCCGCGCTTTCAGGATGCGATCCGCGTAATGCCTGGGGCCGTACTTCCGGTGCATCCTGCGAAGCACCGTGTCGGAGCCCGACTGCAAGGGGGCGTGGACGTGTCTCGCCATGCGCGGCGAATCGGCGATCAGGCGCAACAGATCGTCTGAAAAATCCATGGGCTCAACCGAGCTCAACCGGAGCCGCTCAATCGGCGTCTCATTGAGCAGCCGCCGCACCAGGTCCGCAAGGCGCATCCGGCTGCCCGGTTCACGGCCCCAGCGGCCTAGATTGATCCCGCTCAAGACGACTTCACGATGATGGGCGGACAAGCGCCGCACCTGCACCACAACTTGATCCGCTTCGGCACAGCGGCTCCGGCCGCGCACGAACGGAATGATGCAGAATGCGCAGCGGTTGTTGCAGCCATCCTGGATCTTGAGGTTTGGGCGCGTGCGGTCGCCCGTCAGATCTTCGACAGGCGCGGAGAGAAATTCCCGCTGCTCGAAAATGTCGCCAACGTGTATCTGGCCATGAAAGGGCACGCCCGTGACCATGGCGGCAATTTCCGTTTTGTGAGAATTCCCCACCACTCATTCGACGCCGTCGAGCGCGGCAAGTTCGCCGGGAGCCCGCTGCGCGTAACATCCGGTTACCAGGATTCGCGCCAGCGGATTTTCCCTGTGCACCCGGCGCACGGTTTGCCGAACGTCGTTGTCGGCCTCGGAGGTGACGGTGCAGGTGTTGAGTACGACGAGCTCCGCACTCGACCGGTCAAGCGCCGGGGAGAGCCCGCGCGAGGCGAGCTGCGCTTCAATCGCCGCCCCATCGGCCTGCTCGGCGCGGCATCCGAAACTCTGCACGAAAAAGTTCACGTCTTTGGGAAGACCCGGCGATTGACCACGTTCCCGAGCACGTCGCAGTGCTCGACCACCAGAGCCTCATCCTTCGACTTGGGATTGACCGCGACGTTCACGAATCCGCCCTTGATTCGCAGGAACCGGTGGTACCGTTTGTCTTCTCCACGGCTTGGCGGAACGGCGTGAGCGTCGCTCGCGGGTCCGCACCCGAACTCCTCCACGCCGTATTCCGGATCGACGGAATGATACTGCCAATGGCGGTCGCCATTCATCAGGATCACCCTTCCCTCGACGTTCGCCTTCAGCCACTTCCGGAACGCCAGGCCTTCGGTGGCAAAGGCGGGATTCGAATGATTGTCGTTCTTGCGCGCATGATCGGGACCGACGATCGGATTGGGGTTGATGAGGAACTTCCAATGGGCCGTGCTGTTACGCAACGCGTCTTCGATCCACTTCTTCTGCGTCGCGCCCCAAATCGTTTTGCCGGGGCCATCGGGCGCGTCGTTTGGTGAGCGGAAGTCGCGCGAGTCGGGAAGAATGATTTCAACGCCGGTCCCCCAGCGGAACCGGCGATACATTGGCTGTCCCAGCGGAGGGGAGGGTACCTGCTCGCGGAACATTCGCTGCCCTTGCTCGAAGTTGAAGGGCAGCATTTTTGGATTCGAATAACCGAGCCAGCCATCGTCGGTATAGAGATCGTGGTCGTCCTTTTGCCAGTAGGCGGGCACGTTGCGCAGACAGGAATGCAATGACGGCAAGCTGTACATTCGCTGCCAGTGATAACGCGCGGCCTTTAGGCTGTTTGCCACGGGATCTTCGGAATCGTAGTAGACGTTGTCGCCACAAGAGAGGAGGAACGCTGGTTTGCGTTTCTCGATCGCATTGTAGATTGCAAAGCCGTCGGGGCGATCCATCCGGCAGTAGATCTGGCAACTGCTGAGCGCGAATTGAAGCGGGGATGTGTCGTTGGCAAGGGCCGCCGTGCGAAAGCCGCCGGTCAGAATATCGTCCGCGCGCTTTGAGGCAGCGCCGCGCGTTTCGACCGAGAAGCGGTACGCGGCGGATGGTTCGAGTCCCTCGATGCGGAATTGGCGACTGAAGTCGGCGTCGGGCCGTACTTCGGTCCATGCCAGAGTGCGGCGGCGGCCGCGCCCGCTGACGGGCTCAATCTGAAGGCGAATGGCGCCCGCCGCACCTGGACAGGCCCCTTCGAATTTGTCGACGTTCTCTTCGGGTTTGACAGGCCAAGCTGCTGGGAGGTTACCCTTACGCACAATTCCGTCCGCCAAACGAAAAGAGCGATCCGTCCGCCGAGTCCAGATCACCGCCGAGTTCGCCGTGATCTCGCCGATCCTCACACCCGTTGCCTGGCGCGTATTGGGCGGCGGAGCGGCTTTGAGAGCGACTCCGGCAAACATTGCGCCGATGGCTTGGCGGCGGCTGAGACGGCTTTCCATGGTAGCGATCAGTTTACACCAACGAGCCGGCTTGATCTGCGAAGGCATGAGCCGGAAAATAGGTTGAAGCGTGTCTTAACGGCCCGTGCGAAATACCAGCCGCGTGCCGCGCGGCAATTGGAGGCGTCCCGTGCGCACGTAGAACGTCGGCCCGGCGGTTTCGTTCTCGACGATGCCGTAATCGGCGATCGCGCTCGGCAACCGCCCCATCCGCGGATTCCGCATCCCCAATATCGGTCCCACCTCGGTCAACACGACCTTCAACTTCGCGCGCGAATTGTCGAAAGTCAGTTCCTGGAAATCCACGCTCACCAGAAACGTCGAGTCCTGTCTTGCCAGTCTCGTGATGCGCCCATGCAACACCGCTCCCCGCGGCAGCAGCACCTGCTTGTTCCTCTTCACCGCGGATCGCAGCGTCGCCGTGATTTCGTCGCCTGCCGCCGCGTTCGCCGAATCGATGGAAGTATCGAGGGACACGTCCAGCCACACACCATCCGGAATCTGAAACTCCGCCGCTACCTCCGGACCCGCCGGCGCGGCCGTTTCCTCCGGAGCGTCCGCAAAAGACAACGTCGATTCGCCCGAGTACTGGTGGCAGTTGCTGAACCGTGTCACGTTCCGGCTCTCGCTGCCGTCGCTATCGATCATCACGAGCTCCGAACTTGCCGGAAGATTGAAATCCGATTCGCCGATCCTCGCAATTTTGTACTCCATCGCGTCGCTCGCCGCCGTCAGTTGGAGAAACGGCGGAATGTCGTCGGCGAAGATTTCCAGGCGGATCAGGTCGAGCGTCCCGGCGTCCACCCAGAACGACCCGCGATAGCCTACCACCGCTTTCGCCTGCCCCACTTTCACCTGATATCCGCTGCGGAACTGCGGCACCTTGAAGTCGTACCGCACCGTGCTGCGATCGCCTCGCTCCTCTTCGCCCCGATATGTGAAAGTGGGAACGTTCGAGAGAAAGACGCTTCGCGCGTGCAGGGCAAAACTGCCGTTCCCGATCGCTCCTCCGCCCACCATCTCACTTATGTCGCGGTCCTCAAACTTGCCGGCGCCCGGCCACGCGAACAGTTCCTTCCCTTCGACCAACGCGACCTCGAGCCGCAGCGTGTCCTGAAATTCAAAGCGGCGCGAGGGCACGCGGCGGCGCGATCGCTGGATGGTCTGCTGGCACGTGTAATTCGGAAGGTTGCCGAGGTTCTGCGCCATGCGCGCGCGGATGCGCGATAGCTTCGCCGGATCGGGCGCAACGGGCGCGGTACTCTGCGCGCACAAGACTGCTAGGTGAAACAGGGCGGCGCAATAGAACGGCGAATGCATGGAAGTTTCTTAGGAACAAATCGAGTGCTCGTTCGTATTAGTCATTGTAGTTCGAAACCACTTCGAGGAGATTGCGATTCATGAAGACTCTGCTGTGCGCGTTTGCGCTGCTCACCGCTTCAATGGCTTTCGCCAAGTCATATTCCGTTACGCTCTATCAGAACTCGATTCTTGGCGCGACGGAGCTAAAGGCCGGCACTTACAAGTTGGACCTTAAAGACGACAAGGCCATTTTCACCGATGGCAAGAAGACGGCGGAGGCTCAGGCGAAGGTTGAATCGGCGCCCGATAAGTTCGGCTCGACCACCGTCCGCTTTCAGAATGGCGATGGCAAGTACCGAATCCAGGAGATTCGCATCGGCGGCACCAACATGAAAGTTGTGTTCAACTAAGGCCGGTGTTTCACTAGTCTTGTGCTCGAACAACTGAGGCGGACGATCCGCCGCATTCCGAAAGGCAAGGTGTCCACTTACGGGGACATCGCGCGCGCCGCGGGACATGAAGGCGCGGCGCGCCAGGTGGTGTGGGCGCTGCACAAGGCGGGCGCGGACCTGCCGTGGCACCGTGTGCTCGGCGCGGGCGGCCGCATTCTGCTGCGGGGCGAACATGCCCTCGAACAGCGCCTGCGGCTTCAAAGTGAAGGCGTCGCTTTCGAGGGCGAGCGCGTTCGCATGAGCGCGCATCAATTCCGGTTCAAGGCTTCTTCAGCTCGACCCATTGGGTCAGCGCGTTCCCCGCGCGGAGGCCCGGCAAAGAAATCGCCGACGCCGGACCGCTGAGCGTCTCACCGCGCAGCTTCAGCGCGAGGCTCAGCGTGTATGGCCGCCGGTTTGCATCCGCGGTTCCAATGTCGCCCGTCATTGCGCCGCGAAGTTCGTTTTCGCTCCAGACGGCGCCGCTCAACAGCGTCTCAAGTTGATTCCCGATTTTCGCGTGAACATCGCCCGAAGCGAAAATGCGCAGCGTCAGAGGAAGGTCTTTCTCATAAGTGTGCAGGCTGCCCCGCCATTCACCCGCGAGTTCGGGCGGCGGTTGAAACGTGCGTTTCTCCGCGGCCTGATCGGACGGCGCGAGGGGCGCCGGAGCCTTCCAGCCCGGAATCATCTTTTCCAGAATGCGGTCCGCGATGCGATGCGGCAGTTGGCTCGCGCCATTGCACAACACCACCACCGCAAGGTTTTCCGAAGGAACGAGGCGCAGCGTGGTTGCCACTCCTCCCATCCCGCCCGTATGTGAAACCACCTTCCCCTGCGTCGCCCAACCGATGCCGTAGCCGCTGTCGATCCCCGCCGCCATCGTCGAAACCCGCATGGCGTCGATACTCGCATCGCTGAGGATCGCCGCCTGATCCGTCAGATGCGCCTTCAAATGAAACATTCCGAAACGCACCAGATCGTGCGCGCTCGAATACACGGCCGACGCGGCGGGGTGGTCGAAATCGTAGAACGGGATCGGCAGCCCATCCGGCCCATACCGGATGGCGTGAAAGTTCTCGAGGCCCGGTCCGATATTCACCGAAGTGCGCGAGAGGCCGAGCTTGAGAAATACTTCGCTCCTCATGAAGTCGACGTACGGCCGCCCGGACACGCGCGAAATCAAGTAGCCGAGCACGCCGTATCCGATGTTTGAGTACTGATATTTCTCACCCGGGACGGTTACAAGTTGACCGTACCTCAGTATCGTCTCGTCCGCGGACGGCGCGCGGTACGGCTCGTCCTCGTAGAAGAACTGGTAGTGCAGCGGCAATCCCGACGAGTGGTTCGCCACGCGTCGAACCGTGGCTTCACGCGCGCCGCCCACTCTCGCGCGCAGCTTCGCGTTGCCCAAGTAATCGTTGACCGGTTTGTCGAGATCGACTTTGCCCGCCTGGACAAGAATCATCAGCCCGGTCGCCGTGATCGGCTTCGAAATCGACGCGAGCGAGTACATGGTGTGTTCGCTCGCCGGTATGCGCTTTTCTCGATCGGCCCAGCCGAAGCCTTCTTCCCACAGAATTTTTCCATCCCGCGCGACCGCCACGGCGATCGACGGCATCCCCGTCGAGACGAGCCCCGTTCTTATGGAGTCGCGAACGGAATCGAACGCGTCCGCCGCAAGCCCGCGGAGCGTGAGAATCAGGATCAGGACAAGCTGTTTCATGAGAACCCGTCCGGTTTCCAGTCCCGGCGTCAAGTGTCGATTATAATGGAAGTTACCCATGCACCAAAAATTAAGTGTCAACGTGTCGGGCCTGGACGCCGATCCTCGCGAAACAGCGGAGTGGCTTGAGGCTTTCGACCAGATTATCGACGAAGCCGGCCCTGAACGAGCCGCGTTTCTGCTCGAATCCCTGTCCAGCCGCGCGGCGCTCTCCGGAGTGCCCGTCGTGGCGGCGCGGAATACGCCATACCTCAACACCATCCCTCATGAGAGCGAAGTGCCATATCCGGGCGACCGCGCCATCGAACGCCGCATCAAGAGCCTCACCCGCTGGAACGCGATGGCGATGGTGGTGAAGCAGAACAAACACGACAAAAGCATTGGCGGCCACATCTCCACCTACGCCTCGCTCGCCACGCTGCTCGAAGTGGGTTTCAATCATTTCTTCCGCGGAAGTTATGGCGACGAGCCCGGAGACCTGGTCTATTTCCAGGGCCACGCTTCTCCCGGCGTCTATGCGCGGGCGTTTCTCGAAGGGCGGCTCACCGAGAAGCACCTTTCGAACTTCCGGCGCGAGCTTCAGGATCATCCCGGCCTTTCTTCCTATCCCCACCCGTGGCTGATGCCCGATCTCTGGCAGTTTCCCACCGTATCCATGGGAATCGGGCCGATCAACGCGATCTACCAGGCCCGTTTCATGCGCTATCTGGAGAACCGCGGACTTCTCAAGGCCTCGCCGCGCAAAGTGTGGGCCTTCATCGGCGACGGCGAAACGGACGAGCCGGAATCCATGGGTTCGCTCACTCTTGCCTCGCGCGAAAAGCTGGATAATCTGATCTTCGTCGTCAACTGCAACCTGCAGCGGCTCGACGGACCGGTGCGCGGCAACGGCAAGATCATCAACGAGCTCGAAGCCGCGTTTCTCGGCGCGGGCTGGAACGTCATCAAGGTCGTCTGGGGCGAGGATTGGGACGGCCTTCTCGCCCGCGATACAACCGGACTCCTTCTCAAACGCATGGAGGAGTGCGTCGATGGCGAATACCAGAGCTTCAAAGCCCGGGGCGGCGCATTCATCCGCAACGCGTTCTTCGGAAAGTATCCGGAGCTGCTGCATCTTGTGGAGCACCTCAGCGACGAGGAAGTAGGCAAGCTGCGGCGCGGCGGGCACGATCCGAAGAAGGTCTACAACGCTTACAAGGCTGCCGTGGAACACGCCGGCAGGCCTACCGCGATTCTGGCGAAAACCGTGAAGGGCTACGGTCTCGGCGAGGCCGGCGAAGGCCGTAACGTCACCCACTCCCAGAAGAAGCTCAACGAGAAGGAAATCGAATACTTCCGCGGCCGCTTCGACATTCCAATTCCGGATAAAGCGGCGCGCAACGCCGAATTCTACCGCCCTCCGGCGGACAGCCCGGAGATCGCTTACATGCAGGAGCGGCGACGCGTGCTCGGGGGGTATCTGCCGAAGCGCTCGCACCCGAAGAGCTCGATTGAGGCGCCGTCTCTGGATTACTTCAACGAATCTCTTCACGGCTCGGGCAGCCGCGAGGTTTCGAGCACCATGGCTTTCGTGGCTCTCCAGAAAGCGCTGTTGAAGCACCCCCAATTGGGCAAGCGCGTCGTGCCGATCATTCCCGACGAAGCCCGCACCTTCGGCATGGAATCGCTCATCCGCGAGTTCGGCATTTACGCGAGCCAGGGCCAGCTATACAAGCCGCACGACGCCGAATATCTTCTTTACTATAAGGAAGCGAAGGACGGCCAGATTCTCGAAGAGGGCATTACGGAAGCGGGGTCGATGGCGTCGTTCGCGGCCGCAGGCACGGCCTATTCGAACTACGGTATCGAGACCATTCCGTTCTTCACCTATTATTCGATGTTCGGCTTCCAGCGCGTGGGCGATCTCATTTGGGCTTTCGCCGATTCGCGGGGCAAGGGTTTTCTGGTGGGCGGCACCGCCGGACGCACAACGCTCGCGGGCGAAGGTTTGCAGCACCAGGACGGTCACAGCCACGTATTGTCGAGCACGGTTCCGACCTGCGCGGCCTACGACCCGGCTTACTCTTACGAGCTTGCCGTAATCATTCAGGACGGAATCCGCCGGATGTATCAGGAAGGGGAAGACCTCTTCTATTACCTCACTATTTACAACGAAGAGTACGCGATGCCCGCCATGCCGGAAGGCAGCCGCGACGGCATCCTGAAGGGTATCTACCTATTCAAGCGGGCGGAAGGCGGCGAGGCCACGCTGCAATTGTTCGGCAGCGGGGCAATCCTGAACGAAGCCCTCAAGGCGCAAAAGATCTTGTCGGAGAAGTACGGCGTGTTCGCGGACGTGTGGAGCGTGACAAGCTACAACGAGCTCAGGCGCGAGGCTCTCGCCGTTGAACGCTGGAACCGGCTGCATCCCACCGAGCCTGAAAAAGCGCCGTACATCGTAACGGCCCTTGGCGCGGCGAAAGGACCCATCGTCGCGGCAAGCGACTACATGAAGATCGTCCCCGACCAGCTCTCGCCGTGGCTCGGGAGCCGCCTCTCGACTCTCGGCACCGACGGCTTCGGGCGCAGCGACAGCCGCGAATCGCTAAGGCGGCACTTTGAAGTGAACGCGGTCTCGATCGCCGCGGCCGCACTCTCCCGGCTCGCTCGCGAGGGCAAGTTCGACCCGGCGGCGGCCGCGAAGGCGATGACTGACTTGGGGGTCGACCCTGAGAAGGTTGATCCGGCCCGCGCCTAGGGCGCGGCGAGAGTTTTCAAATGTCTGTAAAACCCGATGCCACTCAGGGGATTAACAGTTGGCTCGAAGACGAGCTGCACCAGCAGTTTCTGCGCGATCGCGGAGCCGTGGACGAATCCTGGCGGCAGATCTTCGAGAATGGCGGCACGGCGCAGCCGGCAGCCGCTTCCAGGTCTGCCGCGACGCAGCCCGCCGTGCACGAGTCTGCCGCGGCGAAGCCGATCGCACCTGCGCAGTCCGCCGCGCCCAAGTCCGCCGTGCCCGAGGACCCCGCACGCGCCCCTGCCGCGTCGAACTCAGGGGCCCTTGCGCCGCCCCCCGCGCCCGAATTCCCGGCGCCCGCATCGGCCGCGTCCGAGCCTGCCGCGCCCCAGCCAGCCGCGCCCAGCGCATCCCCCGAACTCTCCCCGCTTCGCGGAGCCGCCGCCCGCGTCGCGCTGAACATGACCGCGAGCCTCTCGGTACCGCTCGCTACTTCCCAGCGCATCGTACCGGTAAAGGTCATCGACGAGAACCGGCGCATCATCAACCAGCACCGTACGCTCGTCGGGAAGAGCAAAGTCTCCTACACGCATTTGGTCGGCTGGGGTATCGTGCGTTCACTTGAAGCCCATCCGGCAATCAATCACGCCTACGTCGAGAGCGGCGGGCAGCCGTTCCGGGCGCTGCATCCGCAAATCAATTTGGGAATCGCGGTCGACGTGGCGGCTAAGGACGGCTCCCGGAATCTGGTTGTCCCCAACATCAAGAACGCCGGTGAACTCGACTTCCAGCAATACGTCACAACCTTTGACGACCTGGTATCGCGCGCGCGGGGCGGAAAGCTGACGCCGGCCGATTTCGCCGCCACCACGATTTCCCTCACCAACCCGGGCACGGTCGGCACCATGGGTTCGATCCCTCGACTGATGCCCGGGCAGGGCGCGATCATCGCCGTGGGCGCGATCGATTATCCCGCCGAATACCAGGGCGTAGCGCCTGAAACCCGCGCCATGCTGGGCATCAGCAAAGTGATGTCGGTCACCTGCACCTACGACCACCGCATCATTCAGGGCGCCGAATCCGGCATGTTCCTCGGCAAGCTGCAAGGCCTGCTCGACGGCGAGGACGGATTCTACGAAGAGATATTCGCGCATTTGAAGATGCCCCATAGCCCGGTGCTGTGGGCGCCGGACCGGCAGTCCGCGACGCTTGGAATGGGCGGGCAGACGGCGGACGGCGTGAAAGCGGCGGCTGTTATTCAATTGATCAACGCCTACCGCGTGCGCGGCCACCTCATCGCCGATCTCGATCCGCTCGGCGCCGAACCGAGCTACCACCCCGAGCTCGATCCGCTCACCTACGGGCTCACCATTTGGGATCTGGATCGTCAGTTTCTGACCGGCACGCTCGGCGAGGCGATCGGCGAAGGCGCGCCCAAACCAGTCGCCACGTTACGTGAGATTCTCGAGACCCTGCGACAGACCTACTGCGGCAAGATCGGCTGCGAGTACATGAATATTCAGCATCCGGAGCAGAAAGCCTGGCTGCAGAAGCGGATGGAACCCGAAGCCAATAACTGGCCGCTCGAAAAACCGGTCCGGCTGCGGATTCTGGAACGCCTTCTCGAAGCCGAAGAGTTCGAACATTTCCTGCATGCCCGGTTCGTGGGACACAAGCGATTCTCGCTCGAAGGCGCGGAAACCGCGATCGCTATTCTTAGTGAAACGCTCGACCGCGCCGCGGATCGCGACGTTCACGAAGCCGTCATCGGCATGGCGCACCGCGGCCGTCTCAACGTGCTGGCGAATATCGTGGGCAAGCCGCTGTCGCAGGTCTTTTCGGAGTTCGAAGGCGACGATCCGGCGAGCATGCAGGGCTCGGGCGACGTGAAGTACCACCTGGGCGCGAGCGGTGTGAGGCGCTCGGCTTCCGGACGCGAGATTCGAGTTTCCGTCGCGCCGAATCCGAGCCACCTCGAAGCGGTCAACCCCGTGGTGGAAGGCATTGTCCGCCCGAAGCAGGACCACCTGGGAGACGCCGCGCGCGCGCGTGTGATCCCCATTCTGGTGCACGGCGACGCCGCTTTCGCCGGCCAGGGCGTGGTGGCCGAAACGCTGAACCTTTCGCAGCTCGACGGCTACCACACCGGAGGTACGATCCATCTGATCGTCAACAACCAGATCGGCTTCACCACCATGCCGGACGAGGCCCGCTCGACGCCTTATTCGACCGATGTCGCGCGCATGGTGCAGGCGCCCATCTTCCACGTGAACGGCGACGATCCGGACGCGGCCATCCGGGTTGCGCAGATCGCCTTCGACTACCGGCAGCAGTTCAAGCGGGACGTGGTGATCGACATGTTCTGCTACCGCCGCCATGGTCACAACGAGGGCGACGATCCGAGCTACACCCAGCCGATTCTCTACCGGAAGATTCGCCAGCAACCCTCCGCCGCCACGCTCTACGCCGCGCGCCTGGTTCGCGAAGGCGCAATAGACGAAGACGCGGCCGCGGCGCTGCGCGCGCGGATCGGCAAGGAGTTTTCAGACGCCTACGACGCGGCCGAGGCGAACGCCGAGCGTTACGAAGTGCAGGAATTGAGCGCGGTCACGACGGAGGAAATCGCGGCTTTTTGCACGCGGACCGGGATCGACTCCGGCACGCTCGCGAAAGTCGTCGAAGGCGTGACGAGCTTTCCTGAGAACTTCCATCTGCATCCGAAGCTGCGCGCCTTCACCGGGAAGCGCAAGGAAGCGCTTGAGAAGGGCGGGCCGATCGACTGGGCTTTTGCGGAAACGCTGGCCTTCGGCAGTCTGGTCCTCGAAGGCACGCCGATCCGCTTGAGCGGGCAGGACAGCGGCCGGGGCACGTTCTCGCAGCGCCATCTGGTGTTCTACGATTCCGAAACCGGACGAGCGCTCGTGCCATTGAAGCATCTCGCGCCCGAACAAGCCCGCTTCGACGTTTTCGACAGCTCGCTCAGCGAGTACGCCGTGCTCGGGTTTGAATTCGGCTACAGCGTGGCGGATCCGCTGACGCTGGTTTTGTGGGAGGCGCAGTTCGGCGATTTCGTGAACGGAGCGCAGATCATGATCGATCAGTTCATCGCCAGCGCGGAGTCGAAATGGGGACAGCCGAGCGGCCTGGTGCTGTTGCTGCCGCACGGATACGAAGGGCAGGGCCCGGAGCATTCAAGCGCGCGCATCGAGAGATTTCTCACGTTGTGCGCCGAACAGAACATGCAGGTCTGCAACTGCACTACGCCCGCGCAGTATTTTCATCTGCTGCGCCGCCAGATGCTGGGCGGCCGGGACCGGCGCGGCGTGCGCAAGCCGCTGATCGTTTTCACACCCAAGAGCCTGCTGCGGCACGTGAAGGCCGTCTCGACCGTCGGCGATCTCACCTCCGGCGGATTCCGCGAAGTGCTGCCGGACACGGCAACGGATCCGGCCGCCGTGACGCGCGTGGTTTTCTGTTCCGGCAAGGTCTACTACGACCTGATCGCCGCCCGCGAGGAGCGCCGCGTCAACCACGTCGCCATCGTCCGCCTGGAGCAGTTGTACCCCTTCCCGGCCGAGCAGATTACCGCGGTGCTGGCCGATTATCCAGGCGCCTCGGAGCTGGTCTGGGCGCAGGAAGAGCCAAAGAACATGGGCCCGTGGAGGTTTGTGAACGAGCTGTTTGCGAATGAACTGAGGCAGCCGCTCGGGCCACCGAACCGCCGCACGCTGCGCTATGCCGGCCGCGCGGAAAGCGCCAGCCCGGCAACGGGCTCCCACAAGCGGCACCAGCAGGAACTGGCGGACATGCTGACCGAAGCGCTGATGCCGGCCGCGATGGGCGAAAAGCGAAAGGTGCGTCTGGTGGAGCGCCGGAAATCGAAGTAGCGCGGCCTCCGAACGAAACGCCCGGAAGACAACCTTCCCCGCGGGCGCGCTGCCGGCGCGGTGACCTCCCCCGCGCCCCCGTCTCCACCCGTGCGCCGCAGCGCTCGAAAACGCGGTCGACACGCTTCCTCACGGCATTACTCGCAGTCGCCACCGGCGCCAGGACGGACCTGACACGCCGGGAGGCTCTACTTCCCGCCTTCCCCGAGCGCGCACCGCGCCGCCCGCTATACTGGCGGTTTGTCATGGTGAGCGAAAAACCGGTCTTCCGCTGGCTGCTGGGTCTGATGTTCTTCTGTTCGGGGTTCCCCGCGCTTCTCTACCAGATCGTATGGCAGCGCGCGCTATTCGCGATCTATGGCGTCAACATCGAATCGGTGACGATGGTGGTGAGCGCGTTCATGCTGGGATTGGGCCTCGGCGGTCTCGCCGGCGGCCGCATCTCCCGGTTACCGGGCGCGCCGCTGCCGGCCATCTTCGGCATGGTCGAAGTGGGCATCGCGATATTCGGATTCTTTTCCCTGAGCCTGTTTCATTGGGTGGAGACGTTCACCGCCGGACGCTCGCCGCTTGAGACGGGAATCGCCGCCTTCGGCCTCGTCGCCGCGCCCACGGCGCTGATGGGCGCGACGCTTCCGCTCCTTGCGGCGCACTGGGTGCGGATATCGGGAAACGTCGGGCGGTCCGTTGGGATCCTCTATTTCGTCAATACTCTCGGATCCTCGGCGGCATGCTTCCTGGCCGCCGGGTTTGCGATGCCGGCACTCGGAATGTCAGGCACGGTCAGGTTGGCCGCCACCCTCAACATCGTTGTGGGTTCCGTGGTGCTTTCGATCTACTTCATCGGGCGGCGGAGCGCGCCGGCGCGGGACATCAAGGAAACACCGGAGGAAGCACTGGCGCCGGGAGCCGCGGGCATGGCCGCTTTCCCTGTGGCCCTGGCGTTCGCCGCTCTCTCCGGATTCATCTCGCTCTCTTACGAAATCGTCTGGTACAGGACCTACGCATTCGTCAGCGGAGCGAGGCCGCGGGGCTTCGCTTTCGTGTTGGGGGCCTTTCTCGCGGGCATCGCGTGCGGTTCGCTGCTAAGCCGCCGTCTCTGCCGCGAACCGTCCGCGAGTAACACGCCGGTGTTCATCCGCCGCATCGCCCTGCTCGCCGTCCTCGGCAACTTGTTCGGATTCGTCACTGTTCCGCTGCTCTCGCTCGCGGTGCGGCACATGGACTATTCGTATACTCTGCCTCTCATTTCGCTCGCGGCCGGACTGATGGCCGCCACTTTTCCTCTTGTCTGCCACATTTCGATCCCTCCCGACGCGCGCGCGGGCGCCGCCCTCGGACGCGTTTACCTGTCCAACATCGCCGGTTCCACTCTGGGTAGTTTTCTTGTCGGATACGTCCTGATGGACGTCTGGGGGCTACGCGAGATCCAGGTGTTCCTGGCGCTGCTGGGCGTCATCTCCGCGCTTGGTCTCTACCTGGCCTATGGAAGCGGCCTTCCGGAGCGTGTTGCGGCACTCGCCCTCGGAGTTCTCCTCTGCGCGGCTGCCGTCCCCGCCTCCCATTCGATGTTCGACGGCGTCTACGAGCGGCTTCAGAGAAAAGCCGAGTACGCGCCCGGGGAACGCTTTACCGATATCGTCGAAACCAAGAGCGGCGTCGTCACCGTGGACGCCGAACTGGCTATCTACGGCGACGGCGCTTACGACGGGTATCTGGAAACGAGCGCGCGGAAATCGAGCACGGTCATCCGCCCGCTTTCCCTCAGCCTGCTGCATGCGAATCCAAGGGAGATTCTGATTATCGGCGCTTCCGGCGGGGCTTGGACCCAGGTAACCGCCAATCATCCTCAGGCGGAGAAGGTGACCGTCGTTGAAATCAATCCAGGCTATCTCACGATCATGAAGCGGTATCCTCAGGTAACGCCGCTGCTGTCGAATCCGAAGGTCGAGATCTTCATCGACGACGGCCGACGCTGGCTGGTAGGTAATCCGTGCCGTTTGTACGACATGATCCTGATGGACACAACTTACCACTGGCGGGCGCATGCTACTAATCTGCTCTCCCGCGAGTTCCTGGAATTGGCGCGCGGGCATCTAAAACCGGGAGGCATTCTTTATTACAACACCACCCACTCCGCCGATGCCCAGCTTACCGGCGCGAGCACCTTCCCCTACGCGTTCCGCTTCGGACCCTTCCTGGCCGTGAGCGACAGCCCGATCGTCCCGGACAAGGCGCGGTGGCGCGAAACGCTGCTTGCGTATCGCATGGACGGGCTGCCGGTTCTGGATGCCTCCGATCCCCGCGATCGCGATCTCCTGGAGGAAATAGTGGATGCGGCCGACGATGTGGAAGACGGCGTGGAATGGGGCGCGGGCGTCCCCGCCTATGACCGCTGGGGAATGGAAACGGGCGAGTGCGTGCGCCGGCGAAACCGGAACAGGCGCGTCATTACGGACGATAACATGGCTTGCGAGTGGACAGTACCTGGCGCGCTAGTACCCTAGGGAATTCACTTAGCTGCCTTAGTACAACTTACCCGTTGCTAATATATCATTGCCCCTTTACACTGGTCATGTAGTTATTATCTTCAAGGAGCTAAATGAATCATTTCCTAAAGCGCGCGACACTCTCAATTCTTGTTCTATCGGCTGGCATCGCCTCGGCAAAGCATCCAAAAGTGGCTCCGGACATCTCCGGCACGGCGTCCGGAGCCATGGTGAACGTAATTGTGCAGTATGTGCGCGCTCCATCGGGGAGCCACCATCGGAAAGTGACAAACAGGGGCGGACGTCTGGTCGCCGACCTCAGCGGCATTGTCAACGCGTCGGCCTATTCCATGCCGGCAAACGCCGTGAACGCGTTGGCTGACGATGCGGAAGTAGAGTACGTCGTACCCGACCGTCCCGTCCATGCCAAGCTCGACTACGCGAACCCCACGGTGAACGCAAATCTGGCGCTACAACACGGATTTAACGGCGCGGGTGTGGGAATCGCGGTGATCGACAGCGGGATCGACGACCGCCCCGATCTGACGAAGTCGAAGCCCGGCGACCCGAGCTCGGTGTCGCGCGTCATCGCCGAGCGGAGCTTTCTGCCCGGGCGTCCTTCGACTTCCGACGAATACGGCCACGGAACACACATTGCGGGTATTCTGGCCGGAAACGGATTCCGGTCGACGGGATCGGGCTACACGCGCAGCTTTATCGGCATCGCGCCCAATGCCAAGCTCATCAATTACCGCGTGTTAGACGAGAACGGAGGCGGGACGGATAGCGGTGTGATCGCGGCCATTCGCCAAGCCATACTCGACAAAGACAGGTACGACATTCGGGTAATTAATCTGTCGCTCGGCCGTCCGGTCGTGGAGGACTATACGAAAGACGTTCTCTGCAGAGCTGTAGAGGCAGCTTGGCGGGCAGGCATCGTGGTGGTAGTGGCGGCGGGTAATGAGGGGCGGAACGATACGTTCGGCACAAGCGGTTATGGAACTATCATGTCGCCCGGAAACAGCCCCTACGTCATCACGGTTGGGGCGATGAAGGACATGAGCACGAACCCGAGGGGAGACGACTTAGTGGCAAGCTACAGTTCGAAGGGCCCGACGCAGATCGATCACATCGTCAAGCCGGACCTGGTGGCTCCCGGCAACCGCATCATTTCGCTGGCGCGGCCGGGTAACGGACTGTACACGCAATCGGACGAGATGAATCTGGTTCCGAACGCCTATTACACTTCCGGCGGAACCGGCACTTCGACGAACTACTTCAAGCTCAGCGGAACGAGCATGGCGGCTCCGATGGTGAGCGGCGCGGCCGCTCTGATGATCGAGAAAGACCCGTCGCTAACGCCCGATCAAGTGAAAGCGCGTCTGATGAAAACGGCTACCAAGGAATTTCCGGCCTTCAGCGTCGCGGTAGATCCGCTGACGGGAGCGAGCTATACGAGCCAGTACGATATCTTTACGGTCGGCGCCGGTTACCTGGATGTCTGGGCCGCGCTCAACAATAGCGATCGCGCCGAGGGGAGCGCTCTTTCGCCAACGGCCGACTTCGACGCGAGTACGGGCAATGTCTATATCCGGAACACGCTGGACCGGGGCGCCGGAAGCGCGATGTGGGGTACGTCGGCGGTGTGGGGCAATTCAGCGGTGTGGGGCAATTCAGCGGTGTGGGGCAACCAAGTGTTCGTGAATGGCAACTCCGCCGTGTGGGGCAATTCAGCGGTGTGGGGCAACTCCGCGGTGTGGGGCAACACAGCGCTCGCCGGCTACAGCGCGGTCTGGGGTAACTCGGCAGTCTGGGGTAACTCGGCGGTCTGGGGTAACTCGGCGGTCTGGGGTAACTCGGCGGTATGGGGTAACTCGGCGGTATGGGGTAACGGCGTGGCGCTCAGAGGGGAGAACTAAGGACGGGTCCTGGAGTGGGCCGGACGAGTCGCGAGCTTGGACTCGTCCGGCGCTATGACCGCGCCAGCATGAACACGCCCGGGCAGCGTGCAAATCGTGCGCTTTTGAGGCCGGGCGTTTTGATCGGATTTGCGTAGTCCTCGGCGGAGGTGTCCATGCCGTGGCCCACGAAAGATTGGTTCGAATGGCCACAGGCAACGCGGGTCATGAGCGATGCGGCGATAGGCCTATCGGCATTCAGCGGCCAGCCGGGGCGGATCGCGAGAGGTTGTCCGAGCCCAGGATGTCCAACCCGCGGAAAGACGTTCCTGAGCCCCCCGTTACCGGGCTACCGCCTGCCTTTCGGGCTTCGCACAGGCCCACCCTCAACACGGTCATTGCCAGCTCACGTACTTGTTTGCGACTCTTGCGGTTCTCGGCCGCAGCCCTTGCGCTTGGCCTCCGCTATAAAACCCGTAGAAAAGCCACCAGATCGGTCTTTTCGGACTGCGCCAACTGAAGTTCCAGCACCAAATTGAAGAATTCCACTGTGTCTTCCAGAGTAAGCAAGCGCCCATCGTGCAGGTACGGTGGCGAATCCTTCACCCCACGGAGAGGGAACGTTTTGATCGGCCCATCCGCGTATGCCATCATTCCATTGACCAAATGCGGCTTAAAGAATCTTTCCGTCTGGAGATTATGCATGAGATTGTCGGTGTAATACGGCGCTTGATGACATTCCGCGCAGCGCGCCTTACCGAAGAACAATTGCTGGCCGCGCATCTCCGCCGGATTCGCCTTCTTGGGATGGAGTTTACCATCGACACCCAGCTTGGGCGCGGGGGGGAAATCCAGCAATTCTTGAAACTCCGCCATGGCATGCACTTGGCTCCCGCGGTCGAGAATGTTCACGCCCTTCTTCTGCGCGATCACGGGGTCCCCGTCGAAATACGCGGCGCGCTGCTCGAATTCGGTGAAGTCCTCGACGCTCTTCAGCGCTCGCTGCGACCCGAACAAGCGCTGAATATTCACCCCGCGCAGCGACGGCGTGTTGATCCGATGCCTGAACTCCTGCGGCCGCGCGTCACCCGCCAAGTGCGTGGCCCGATTGGTGTGACCGTTGGCATGGCAGTCGAAGCATGACACTCCCCGGCTCGCGCGCTCCGAGCGCCGGTCTTCGGTGGAGTTGAACTGCTGCTGCGGGAACGTGCCGACCAGCAGCCGTAACCCCTCTAACTGCTTGGGATTCAGAATACCGTTGAATAACTCGTAAAAATTATCCATCGTGACCAGCTTGCCGCGCGACACATCGCCCAGATCCACGCGCGTAGTTAGATAGATCGGCGGCGGAAATTCCGGAATAAGATGGTCCGGAAAATCGAAGTCGAGATCGAAACGAGTCAAGTCGCGGCCTTCCTGTTTCTTTATCTCGTCAATTTGGAATTTCGGAAAGAGCATGCCGCCTTCGGGATGATTCGGATGGGGCAGAGGCTCGAAGCCGGCCGGGAACAGATTCCGTTCTTTGATTTGCTCGGGGCTTAACTTAGAAAGCTGATCCCAGGCCGTCCCGCCGGCGAGTTTGACGCGCACGCCCTGTTGCACTGCCTTGCCGCCCGACATCTTAACTCCCTGAGCCGGACGGTCGCTCAAATCATAGCGCCGCTCAAGCAAGGCCATGTGCCGCTTCATGATCTCCGGCTTAGCCGCGGTCATTCGGCTCAGGATGGCCTGGAAACTTTCGTGAAGGTCGACCGGCGCGTAGCTCGACGGCTTCTTTCCGGTGTCTTGGGAACGCCCCGCGGGGACACTCATCAGCAGCCCGGCTGCGAGAACCACCCATTTCAGACTGCGGATTTTCGTTTTCATCGGTTGAACGAACACCTCCGCCCCGATGCAAAGCACGCCATTGGCCGCGCCCGGAACGAAAATGGCGGACCAGATCGCGAGCGGGCTGGGGTCTGAAATCGAACGCTCAGAAAGGGAGCGCAGGGCATGGGCTCTTTTCCCAAAACGGGACTCGGGACTGCCAAAAGCATGGCGCCGCGCGGTCGGTATGCCCCTTTGTGGTACTTGGCAAGGCGCCAATCGAGCCTATGTCGCGTTCTCAATATTGGCGGGGCCGCCCCGGTGAACGACCCCGACGCTCGGCGATAGCGCCTTTCGTCAACGCGTTACACCGGCTTCATCTCCTTTTTCCTAACTCGCCGGAGGAATGCGCGGCGGCCTTGGGCGGCGGACGAATGACCGCCGATGGTCATGTGACGAGGGGTGGTCGAGAGTTTTTTCGTCGGATGCCGGTTGGCTGGGACCTTAGGCGCCGCGCCGGCGACATAAACGGAGCCGTTCCACGATTTACACCACTTAGGAAGATACCTTACCGCAAACAGTACCTTTGGTCTCTAACAATTTGTCTGTCGCGCCCCTACACTGGAGATGCGTTGTAACAGCTTCGGATATCTGGAAGTGTGTATGTTGCTGAGAATCGCAGCACCTATCGACGGTTTACCCCGAGCGGCTACCGCCGCCAGGGGACGGAACAGCACGCCGATCAGGCTGCTACCTCCGGCCGGCGCGGCTGTTTGGGCGACGGGGGGACGCTCGGCAGTGAGAGCTAAGCGGGAGGTCGAGTTAGGGCCCTAATCGGGCTTGCCACGGTCATGACTCTCAAAGCGAAGATATACGTTTATTCGATGATAGTCGGCGGGGGGAGCCTGCTCGTCTACGACATGCTCCAGTGGCGGAACGAGCAAATGCCGCGGTTCCTCGTATACCTGACGGTCGCGCTGCTTGGCTCCGGGATGAAAGTGAACCTGCCTTCCATCACCGGAACGTTGTCGGTAAACTTCTTCTTCATCCTGGTAGGAGTGGTCGAGATGAACCTGACGCAGACTCTCGTAGTCGGCGTCGGGTCGATCCTGGCACAGTATATCTGGAAGAACAAGGGCGGCAAGAACGTGATTCAGGCCTTGTTCAACGTGGGCAGCGTTTCGCTGGCAATTACGCTTTCGCATTCCGCTTTCCACTCGAGGTGGCTCGATCCTTTACCGATCGAATACCCTTTAAGACTTGCTCTGGTGGGGTGCGTCTACTTTGTTGCGAATACGGTGCCCGTGGCGCTCGTCATATCGCTCACGGAAGGCAAGGTAGCGGGGAGGGTGTGGCGCGATTGTTATTTCTGGTGCCTTCCCTATTACCTGCTTGGCGCGGGCGGAGCGGGATTGTTCAGTTTTGTAAACCGCACCGTCGGCTGGCAGAGCGCGGTCTTGGGGCTTCCCGCGGTCTACGTGATGTACCGTTCTTATTTTCTCTATCTGGGCAGGCTTACGGCCGAGAAAACGCGAGCTGAAGATCAGCGGCACCATGCGGATGAGATGTCGCTGCTGCATCTGCGAACGATTGAGGCTTTGGCTCTGGCCATCGAGGCGAAGGACCATACGACGCACGATCACCTGGCGCGGGTGCAGGTCTACGCGGTCGAGATCGGAAGGGAGATGGGGCTTGACGAGAACCATCTGGAAGCGATCCGCGCGGCATCCCTTCTGCACGACATCGGGAAGCTAGCCGTGCCGGAGCACATCATCTCAAAGCCGGGACGGCTGACGCCCGAGGAATTCGAGAAGATGAAGATCCATCCCGTTGTGGGAGCGGAGATTCTGGCGCGGGTCAAGTTTCCCGGGCCTGTGGTTCCTATCGTGCGCTCGCACCACGAGCGCTGGAACGGAACGGGGTATCCGGACGGGCTCGTGGGCGCGGACATTCCTATCGGGGCGCGGATTCTGTCGGCGGTGGACTGCCTGGACGCGCTAGCCACGGACCGCCAATACCGCAGGGCGCTTCCGCTCGACGAAGCCATGGCCATGGTTGAGAAAGAATCGGGAACGAGCTTCGACCCGGAAGTGGTGAAGGTTCTCCTCCGCCGCTATAAAGATCTTGAGATCAAGGCGAAGGACACCTGCGTGGACATGGGCAAGCTGTCGACCGGCATCAAGGTGGAACGGGGCGGGGCGCCGGCCACGGGTTTCGAGAGCACCGGCCATCCGGATATTGCCGTGAAGGACGCGAAGGACTCCATGCAGTTCGTGCATTCGATCAGCGCGGCGCGGCACGAGGCGCATGTGTTGTTCGAGATGGCGCAGGACATGGGCAACTCGCTGAGTCTGAACGAGACTCTTTCCGTCCTCGCGCTACGTCTCAAGAACATTGTACCGTACGATGGGATGGCGGTTTACCTGAGGAAGGACGACCATCTGGTACCGGAGTTCGTTACCGGCGACGAGTTCCGCCTCTTCTCTTCGCTGCGGATTCCCTTTGGGCAGGGTCTTTCGGGCTGGGTGGCGGAGAACAAGAAGCCGATCGTGAACGGAAACCCGTCGGTCGAGCCAGGCTACCTGAACGACCCAAAGAAGTTCAGCCTGCTGCGTTCGGCGCTGGCTGTGCCGCTTGAAGGGACGGCGGGAGTGGTGGGAACCCTGGCGCTCTACGACGCGAAGAAGGACGCCTTTACGCAGGACCATTTGCGTATCCTGCTGGCCGTGAGTTCAAAGCTCGGGCTTTCGATCGAGAACGGTCTGAAATTCAAGAAAGCCGAGGATTCGGCGACTATGGATTTCCTTACCGGGTTGCCGAACGCCCGGGCGCTGTTCCTGCATCTCGAACAAGAAGTGACGCGCTGTCACCTGCTGGGCGAGCCGCTGACGGTGGCGGTGGGCGATCTGAACGGATTCAAGATGGTGAACGACCGTTTCGGCCATCTGGTGGGCAACCAGCTTCTTCAAGCCGTGGCGAAGGGGCTGAAGCGGAATTGCAGGGAGAGCGACTTCGTGGCGCGCATGGGCGGGGACGAGTTCGTGGTCGTGCTGCCCGGCGTCCTGCCGCAGCCGGTGGAGCGCGTAATCGAACGATTCCAGCTGGCCTGCGAAGAGGAGGCGGCGCCATTGTGCGGAGCGGGCGTCGTATCGCTGAGTCTGGGAATCGCGACTCTTGGGAAGGAGAGAATCGCGGCCGAGGAGCTGCTCTCCGAAGCCGACCGGAACATGTACACGGCCAAGCGGAACAGCAAGCGCGCGGCGGAGGAACATAAGCTGACGCTGGTGCCGAAGAAGAGTGTCGCGTAAGCCGCGGCCGTGGCTAAACTTTCGCCGCGGTTCGGCCGATTGATTTGCTGTATGGCCTTCGCGCGCCGCATATCGATTCTGTTCGTTACACTACTCCTGGCGGGGCTGGGGGGGGCAACCTTGTTGCGTCTCTCTCCCGGCTTCGGCGTGGACGAGAGGGACCTCGATTCCAGGCTGAATGCCGCGAGTCTCGAAGCGTCCCAGGCGGCTCGCGCCGGGGAACGGAATCTGGGGCGGTTTTACGCGTCGTATCTCAGCGGACTGGCCAGAGGCGATCTGGGAACTTCCCGCCTTTTCGGGCGTCCGGTGGTGGATCTCCTGAAGGAGCGCCTGCCCCTAACGCTTGGCACGGTCCTCGCCGGATTCGTCATGGCATGGGTCGTGGGTATTACTCTTTCCGCGGTATCGGCGATGGTCCGCAATCAGGCTCTTCCTTTCGCTCTCGACAGCTTTAGCTCGGCGCTCCTTTGCATACCCTCGGCCCTGCTAGCCGTGCTGTTTTACCGGATGGACGTCCCTGCCAGCGCCGGAGTGGCCGCTGTAATTTTTCCGAAAGTGTTCTTCTATTCGAAGCGGTTGTTTTCCTCGTCTCTCGCCAAGCCGCACGTGGTAACGGCCCGGGCGAAGGGACTCGGCGACGTTCGGGTGTTCGTCTGGCACGCGGTTCCACCGGTCGCTGGCGAGCTCATCGCGCTGGTCGGCGTTACTTTGGCGCTCGGCCTGAGCGCGACGATACCGCTTGAAGTGATTCTGGATTTGCCTGGAATCGGCCAGCTGGCCTGGAACGCGGCCCTCGGCCGGGACATGCCGCTGCTCGTCAGCCTGACGCTTCTGATTGGCGCGTTCACGCTGGTGGCGAATGCTTTGGCGGATGCCGTGGCGCATGCCGCGACGGGAGCGGGATCGAATGACAACAGCCGGTAAGAGCGCGGGGGTACTTCTTTTCGCGATCGTCGCCGCCTCTCTGGCGGCCGGTTATCTGGCTCCAGCGTCCTATGAGACGCAGTTTCGGGAATCGCCGAACGCATCTCCGTGCCGGCAGTTTCCGTTGGGCACGGATGAGTTGGGGCGCGACCGCCTGGCGCGGCTGCTTTATGGAAGCCGCGTTTCTCTGCTGCTTGCGCCGGCCGCCGCCGCGCTTTCGGTTGCCCTTTCGGCCCTGATAGGCATCACGGCCGGATACGCGGGCGGCTGGCTGGAGCGCGCGGCAATGGCCGCGGCGGACCTCTTTGTTTCGCTGCCATGGCTGTTCCTGCTCCTGACGGTGCGGGCGCTGCTCCCTTTGAACGTCACGCCGTGGGCTTCCATCCTAATTACTTTCCTGCTGCTTGGCGCGCTGAGTTGGGCGCCGGGGGCGCGCGTGATCCGCTCCGGCGCGGCGGCGCTGAAGCATTCTGAATTTGCGCTTCTCGCCCGTGCGAGCGGGTGCCCGGGCCCGCGTCTGCTGTGGAAGCACATTCTGCCGAACCTCCGCCCGCTGATGGCCGCCCAGTTTTGGATCGCGATT
This sequence comes from Candidatus Sulfopaludibacter sp. SbA3, assembly GCA_945893365.1. Taxonomy (GTDB): domain Bacteria; phylum Acidobacteriota; class Terriglobia; order Bryobacterales; family Bryobacteraceae; genus SYKU01. The sequence continues at coordinate 30,030 of CAMDED010000009.1, forward strand.
CCGATGTTCATCCTGAGCGAGGCGAATCTGGGCATGCTGGGACTAGGTATTGCGGAACCGCTGCCTTCCTGGGGCGGCCTGCTCGCCGAGATTCAGGATCCGGGGCGGATTGCCGGGAATCCGGTCCTGCTTGCTCCCGCGATCCTGCTGACGGTGTTTCTCAGTTGTTTTCAATTCGTGTTCTCGAAAGGGGATCGATGAGCTTCCGTATGATACTGCGTGTGTTTCTGACCGTATTTCTCTGTCTCCGGGCGAGCGGACAAGGCGGCGGTGAACTGCGGTTTTCGATTCGCAACGACCCGAAGACCTTCGACCCGTTGCTCGCCGAGGATGAAGCTTCGGGGACCGTCCGGTACTTGACGGGTGCAACGCTGATTCGCATCGATCGCAAGACCCAGAAGTTCGCGCCGGAGCTTGCCGAATCGTGGCGGATACTGGCGGGCGGAACCAGCATCGTATTCAAGCTGCGTCAGGGGATATTGTTCTCGGACGGCACGCCGTTCTCGTCCGATGATGTCGCCTACACGTTTCGCCGCATGACGGATCCGAAGATGCACTCTCCGGTCGGCGACTCCTTTCGAGGGGGGCCCGGCGAGATCAAGACGCTGGTTCAGGGACCGGCGCAGGTCACGGTCACGTTTCCCGCGGCGATTGCCGGGGTGGAAAGCCTATTCGATCAGTTGACGATCGTTTCGTCCCACTCTCCGAAGAAGGAACTGGCTACGCTCGGCCCGTTCGTTTTGGGGGAGCACAAGCCTGGGTCTCACGTCCTATTCCGCCGGAATCCGAACTATTGGAAGAAGGACGCAACCGGGCGAAGACTTCCCTATCTCGATTCGGTTCGCGCCGACATCCAGCAGAACGGCGACCTGGAGCTGCTGCGATTCAAACGCGGGGAAGTTCATATGATCGATACGCTGGACCCCGAGCTGTTCGACCGTCTATGGGCGGGTTCGCCTGGAGAGACGAGGAACGCCGGCGCGTCGCTTGAGTCGGAGATGCTTTGGTTCAACCAGGTGTCCGGGGCGCCGCTGCCTGCACACAAGAAAGCCTGGTTCCGGTCGAAAGACTTTCGCCGGGCGTTCTCAAGCGCCATTAACCGCTCCGATCTTTGCCGGCTGGCCTTCAAGGGGCACGCGGATCAGGCTGCGGGGCCGATTTCCGGGGCGAACCGTCTTTGGGCGAACGCGAAGCTCGCGCCCCATGTTTACGATCCGAAGGCTGCGCTCGCCCGGCTACACCGAGACGGCTTCCGTCTGGAGAAGGGGACCCTCCGCGACCGCCAAGGCAATGCGGTCGAGTTCTCCCTCACGACGAACTCAGGCAACAAGGCCCGCTCGAGGATGGCGGCCCTGGTTCAACAGGACCTGGCGAAGATTGGAATCCGGCTGAACGTGGTTCCGCTCGATCTTCCGTCTCTCATCGAACGCATTACACGAACTCACGACTATGAAGCCTGTCTGCTCGGTTTGGTCAATGTGGACCTGGATCCGAACAGCCAGATGAACGTGTGGCTGAGTTCGGCGGCGAACCACCCATGGAACCCAAAACAGAAAACGCCCGAGACGGCGTGGGAAGCGGAAATCGACCGGCTGATGCGGGCGCAATCGTCGGCTCTGGACCCGAAGAAGCGAAAAGCCGCCTTCGACCGCGTACAGGAGATCGTGTGGGAGGAGGCGCCGATACTCTATCTGGTGAACAAGCACGCTCTATCGGCCGTCTCGCGCAGAGTGCTAAACGTCTCGCCGGTTTCGCTGTGGCCGAGGTTGTACTGGAATCCGGAGTATCTTCGGGTTACGAACCAGGTAGCGCAGAGCCGGTGATGTCCGAGACCCTACATCCCATGAACGGCTCCCACCCTCTGCTGTCGGTTTCGCTCAGCGCCAACTATCCGAACCGGCCCGGCGTCCTTGACAACGTCTGTTTCGACGTCAAGTCGGGCGAGATCCTCGCTCTGGTAGGGCAGAGCGGCTCCGGAAAAAGCACGGTTGCGCTTTGTATCCTGAAACTTCTTGAAGTGAAGGGTGGCTCCTCCTCGGGCGCTATCATGTTCCAAGGCCGCGACATCGAGAAGGCGACGGAACGCGAAATGCGCGGCATCCGGGGACGTGAGATTTCGCTCGTCCCGCAGAGCCCTCATTCCGCGCTGAATCCCGCGCTACGCATTGGCACTCAGCTCAAGGAAGCCTGGCGCGCGCATGCGGAAGACAAGTGGGAATCCGGAAAGCAGGGGATACTCCGGCTTCTTGAGAATGTCGATCTGCCGGCCGACGAGGCGTTTCTACGGCGTTACCCAAGTCAGGTCAGCGTCGGGCAGGCGCAGCGCGTTCTGATAGCCATGGCCGTCATCCACCGTCCGCGCCTGCTGATTGCGGACGAACCGACGAGCGCGCTCGATCTCCTTACCCAGCGCGAAGTGCTCGATCTGTTTGCCCGCTTGAACCGCGAGCTGAACATGGCTATCCTCTATATCTCGCACGACCTTCTTTCCGTCGCGTCACTGTGCCATCGCGCCGCCGTTCTCGAACGGGGCCGGATCGTCGAATGCGGCGCCGCCGAGCAGATCTTCGAGCACCCCTCGCATCCTTACACCAAACGATTGATCGACGCTCTGCCTCACCTGCAGAGAACGCCATGATACTCAATCCCGCGGTTTGATCGCCGAGCCTCGCGGATAGCGACGTTAACCTCTCGCAGGGGGACCGTCCGCGACTTGGTCAACCGCCGTAAATCCGATAACCGCCCGGGACTCAGGGCCAACTTGGGAAGCCGGATTTTCCTGCCATGCCTCAGTATCCTCGCCATGGCAAGCGGCAGACAGGCGACCAAGGGATCCGGGATCGCGAAACTACAATACGGGGTATTTCGCCAGGCCCGCGCGCCCCGCGGCGTCGCGCGAATCCTTAGTGCGAATGCCGCGGCACTGTCTTGCGCAGATCCCGGTACTTGACGGCAAATTCCAGGCAGGCCCCGGTTTCAAGCTGCCCCACGTTCGCGCGGTAGAATTCCTGCCACGGTGAATCGTGCTTCAGCGGCGCGGGCTTGAAATTCGCCCGTCGGCGCTCGATTTCTTCATCGCTCACCTGGAGGTCGACACGGCGATTGCGAAGGTCCACCTTTACCCGGTCGCCGGTTTCGAGGATTGCCAGATTGCCGCCCGCCGCAGCTTCTGGCGACGCGTTGAGAATCGACGGACTGTCCGATGTCCCGCTCTGGCGGCCGTCCCCCATGCAAGGCAGCATCCGGAAGCCGCGCTTGATCAGCGCATCGGGAGGCGTCATGTTTACGACCTCGGCCGACCCCGGATAGGCGATCGGCCCGGCGCCGCGCACCACAAGCATGCAGGTTTCGTCGATCTCAAGCGACGGATCGTTAATCCGCCGCCGGTAGTCTTCGGGCCCGTCGAACACAATCACACGGGCGATGAAACATTCCTCGGAACCGGGCGTCGAGAGGAAGCGCCGGCGGAAATCCTCGCTGATTACCGAGGTCTTCACCAAAGCCGAATCGAAGAGATTCCCCGAAACCACCATGAAACCGGCGTTGTCCAGCAGCGGTTCTTCGCAGGAGCGGATCACACGCGCGTCGAGACTGCGCCAGCGCGCGTAGTTCTCTCCGGCGGTCTTCCCCGTGACCGTGAGCGCATTCGTTCGAATCTTACCCGCCGCCATCAGTTCGCCGAAGACGGCAGGCACGCCTCCCGCGCGGTGGAATCCTTCGCCTAAGAACTCGCCGGCCGGCTGCACATTGACCAGTAGCGGAATCTCGTGGCCGATCGTCTCCCACTCCTTGATATCGAGCGGCACCCCAATGTGCCGTGCAATCGCATTGATATGGGGCGGACAGTTGGTGGACCCGCCGATCGCCGAATTCACGACAATCGCGTTTTCGAAGGCCCCCCGCGTCAGAATCCGGCTGGGTGTGAGGTCTTCATGCACCATGCCGACGATGCGCCGCCCGGTTTCATAGGCCATCTTGGCGCGTTCCCCGTAGGGGGCGGGAATGGCGGCGCAGCCGGGGAGCGACATGCCCAGAGCCTCGGCGAGCGAGTTCATCGAAAGGCCCGTTCCCATGGTGTTGCAGTGTCCGGCGCTGGGCGTCGAGGCGCAGACGATGTCGCACAACTCGTTCTCGTCGATCGTCCCTTCGGCGAGCGACCGCCGAGCTTCCCAAAGAGCCATTCCCGAACCGGCAAGCTTCCCCTTGTAGTAGCTGTCGATCATGGGGCCGCCCGAGAGAACGATCGCCGGAAGATTCACCGTGGCGGCCGCCATCAGGCACGCGGGCGTCGTCTTATCGCACCCGGTCAGCAGCACGACGCCATCAAGCGGGTAGCCGCACATCACTTCGACCAGACCGAGGTAGGCGAGGTTGCGGTCGAGCGCGGCCGTCGGGCGGCGGCAGCTTTCCTGAATGGGGTGGACCGGAAACTCGAAGGCGATGCCGCCCATGTCCCGAATCCCGTCCTTGACGCGCTCCGCAAGTTCGACGTGGATGCGGTTGCAAGGCGTGAGATCGCCGCCGGTTTGGGCGATGCCGATCACCGGACGGCCGGACTGAAGTTCTCCCCTCGTAATGCCGTAGTTCCCATACCGCTCGATATAGACGGGGGTTTCACCGGGCTCGGTCTTGTCGTTAAACCAGATCTCACTGCGCAGGCGTTTCGGTTGATCGCTCATGGGAAGTCTAGGACTTCCAGTGTAGCCTGTATGCGTTCAGCCGGTTAGACGGAATGCCCGGCGGTCTCGACCACGGCCTCGGAAATCTGCCCGAGATACTTGCCGTCGCACATCACGTCCGCCGCGATCGCGAAGCGAGGCGCCGCCGGCGCCCAGTCCTTCGGAATCGAGATCTCGAACGATCGCGCGCCTTTCGCGTTCGCGGGCACGTCGAACTTGAGCACGCCGGGCTCGATGCGCCACTCCGCCGGGGCCACCAGCGACACCTCGACCTTCATCGCCGACGGCTTGTAGTTCTGCACGCGCACTTCGGCCTTCTGCCGGCTCCCCGCGGCGAGCAGCATCTGATAAGGATAGATCTTGAGCCAGCTTGGATCGAGCCCGAAATTCACTTCTCCCTCAGGCAAAATCTGAGCGAAAAGCTGCTGCTGCTTGCGGAACTTCTGCTCGGTTGCGAGCAAGGTCGTTTTATCGATCGCATACGGTTTTCCGTGTCCCGGGGCGATCATCGTGGGCTCATGCTGAATCATGTTGTGGATCGATTTCATATGGCTGTCGTTCTCCACGTGATTGCGGAAGATCAGGTTATGGCGCAGCGTGCCGTCGTTGCGGGGATTCGGAAAGAACGCGTCGCCCGTGAATGCCAGACGGTTGCCATCGATGGTTGTAAACAACGCCATCTGGTACTCCGTGTGACCCGGCGAATGCGTGATTTCGAATTCGAATTCCTCCCACTTGAACCGCTCGCCGTGCTTGAAAGACCGCGAGACTTTGAACGGCTCGCCGAGCGTGCAGCCGAGATTGTGCCCGCGCGGGTTTTCGAAAATGTCCACCATGTTTTCGTAGCACCAGACCTTCGTGCCATGATGGCGCGCGAGATGGGGGAACCCGTTCATGTGGTCGTCATGCATATGGCTGGGCATGGCGACGTCGACGGACTTCACGCCGTAGGCTCGCTTTAATTCATCGATCGAATGCTCCACGAAACGGATTCGGTCCGTAGCGGCGGTGGCGCGCTCGAAGTTGCCGAAGTGGAGGCCGGAAGCCGAGCCGTAGTCGATGAACATCGCCTTTCCGCTGTTGCTGACGATGGCGTAGAACGACGATGTGGTTTGGAAGTGGGCAATGAAATGGGGGCTCACCGCGTAGGGCCGGTTTTCTTCAACCGGATCGGCGCCGGTTTGGAAGCGGTAGTAATCGGTGAGGCCGCGGATGGTTTGGGCGATTGCCGAATCGGGGTCCGGGACCGCGTCGCCGTGCGAGGGGCACAACAGCGCCGGCTTCTGCTCGCGCAGGCGCGCAAGCGAGTAGATGCCAAGGTCGATTCCTTCGGAACCGCCGTAGTTGACCTGCGTGTCGTAAAGGTTCGGAATCTTGCCCGCGGAATGCATCAGGTCGCCCGAGAAAGCCACCCGCCGGCCGTCGATCGTGGCAAGCAGAGTGATCGCGCCGAGCGTATGGCCGGGCGTGGGGAGAACGAAGAAATCCGTGGTGTTCCAGCGGAAGGTCGAGTAGTCGGCGAGGTCGCGCGCGACGGGAATGTTTTCCGTGATCGTATTGAAGTCGTTGCGAACGTAGTAGAGGTGAAACACGCGCCGGTTGCGCCAGAAATTCTCGGCGTCGGCGAAGAGGTGGCGCTCATGCGCTGGGACGGCGATCGGGATGCCGCGCGCGGCGGCCTTGTAGTCGCCCTGGCATTGGTCGCGATGATGGTGGGTGTGGAGAATCCAATCGACTTTCGAAATGCCGAGATCGCGCAGATGGTCGAGAATCTTGCCCGAACCGAAATCGACCAGAACCGCGGAGGAGCCGTTGCGAATAACGTAAACACGGCAGGTGTCGTCAAACGCGAACAGGTTTTCCGACAGGCGCTGTGGCTTGCCGGATGGAGCAAACGAGGTGCGGCCGTAGGAACGCCGGACGCTCGATTTGTCCTGTGAGGGCGTGCTTTGGGCTTGGGCGGAGAGAGGGGCGGCGAGTCCGGCCGTCGTCCCCAGAAAGTTGCGTCGCGTGGGGGTGGACATTCCGAGATACTACCACGGCCGGCGTGATGGCGGGCAAGATAGAATGAGGAGCCGATGCGGCCGCTCGATGGAATTCGCGTACTGGATCTGACCCGGCTGCTGCCCGGAGCCTCCGCAACGCAGACACTGGCGAATTTCGGCGCCGAAGTCGTCAAAGTGGAGCAGCCGGGCCGCGGCGATTATGCGCGCTTCATGCCGCCGCTGATCGAGGGCCAGGGCGCAATGTTCACGCTGCTGAACCGGGGGAAGAAATCCGTCGCTCTCGATTTGAAGAATCCGCGCGGGCGAAACGCCTTGTTGACGCTTGCGGAATCGGCCGATGTACTGATCGAAAGCTTCCGGCCCGGCGTGCTCGATCGTCTGGGCGTTGGATGGGACGCGCTCCGCGCACGGAATCCGCGCCTCATCTACGTGCCGCTCACAGGATACGGACAAACGGGCGCGCGGGCGCTCGATGCGGGGCACGACGTGAACTACATGGCGCTCGGTGGCGCGCTCGGAGAAATGGAAGGGATTCCCGGCGTGCAGTTCGCGGACCTCGCGGGTGGAGCCATGCAGACCGTCATCGGCGTCCTTCTGGCCCTTGCGGCGCGCGAGAAAACCGGCCGGGGACAACTGGTGGATGTCGCGATGCTTGATGGCGTAGTCTCCCTGCTGACCATCCCCCTCACATGGCTCAATGCGGGCGCGGGAGAGAACATCCTGACGGGGCGCTACGCCTGTTACAGCGTTTATGGGACTGCGGACGGGCGCAGTCTCGCCGTCGGCGCGCTTGAACCGAAGTTCTGGAATTCGGTGTGCGAGGCGCTCGGGTTCCCGGAGTTCGCCCCCGACCAGTTTGCGGGCGATCCCCGGCGCACCGGGATTAAGGACGCCGTGAGCGCGGCGTTTCTTACGCGGACCGCTGAGGAATGGCTCGCGGCATTCGCGCGCGCCGACGCCTGCGTCACGCTGGTACGCTCCATCGCCGAGACGTTCGCCGATGAAGAGCTTCGCGCGCGTGGAACGGTGGTGAGGCTCGACGGCATGGACCACATCGGAGTCACTCCGAAACTCGAAGAAACGCCGGGCGAATTGGGCGGGACGCCGCCTGCGCTTGGCGAACACACCCGCGAAGTGCTCCGCGCGGCCGGGATAACGGAGAACGAATTGGAGGAATCATGTTGACACGCCGCGCGCTGCTTGCGGCCGCTTCCCTGCCCCGGTTACTCGCCCAGAAGCCGGGCCCGAACAAGCCGGCGATCAAGATCGCGATGGGAGTCGGCGACCTGTTGCCGGACACCCTGCGTTTTGTGAAGCAGATCGGAGTCGACTGGATTGCCGCGCCGGCGCGCCTCGGGGGCGAAGGCCCCTACCGCCCGCTGGTTCCCCCTCCTGGCCGCCCACCTGGCGGAACGCCGCAACCTTGGCAGGAGAGCGAAATCCGGCGCATCAAGGAACACGCCGAAGCGTCGGGCCTTCACGTAGGATCGCTTCCGCTGCCCGCCTGTCCGAACGCGGTGCTCGGCAAACCCGAGCGCGACCGCGATCTGGAGAACGCGCGCGACGCCATTCGCATCGCAGGTCGCGTGGGTATTCCGGTGCTCGAATACAATTTTCTCGCCGTCCGGGCGAGCGCCGGCTACTACAGTACCGAAGGCCGGGGCGGAGCCGCCATGCGCGCCTACGACTACAACCGCGTCAAGGATCAGCCGCCGTTTCCGGAACTGGGAGAGGTTTCGAAAGAACGGATGTGGGAAAGGCTGACCTACTTTCTGAAAGCTCTCGTGCCTGCGGCGGAGGAAGCCGGCGTGCTGCTCGCGATGCATCCGAACGATCCTCCCGTCGCGAAATTCAGAGGCGCGGAACAGCCCGTGCGCAGCATCGCCGATATGAGGCGGCTGATCGAAACGGTCCCCGGCAAGGCCAACGGCATCACGCTCGACACTGGCGTGATCACTGAAATGGGCGGAAACGCGGCCGCGGAAATTCGCTATTTCGGGACCCGTGGACGCATCCACCACGTCCACTTCCGTAACGTGCAAGTGGACACGCCGAACGAAAAGTACCTCGAAACCTTCATCGACGAGGGACAGGCCAACCTCCTCGCGGCGATGCGCGCCTTCCACGAAACCGGCTATTCGCAAATGATTATCCCGGATCATACGCCGGAAATCACAGGCGATACGAAAGGAAACTACGCGGGTTGGGCGTTCTCCATCGGGTACATGAAGGCGCTTCACAGGGCGGCGCTGTGAGAATCCCGCTTCTGTCGCTGTGTTTCGTCTCGTATGGCTTCGCGCAAGTCACGGTGCTTACGCTTGCTCAGGTGAAACTCCAGAGCCGCCTTGAGCGATATGAAGGAAAGAACGAAGTCCGTGGGGACACGCTGAAGAGCCTCTTCGAAGAAGCCGGCTGCGCGGGCGAGTGGCTTACAGCGCAGGGAATCAAGAGCAACCCGAGACCGAATGTGATCTGCACGTTGAAAGGGCAACAGGAGAACGTCATCGTAGTAGGCGCGCATTACGACAAGACCTACGACGGCGACGGCGTGGTCGACAATTGGAGCGGCGCCGGGCTCCTGCCCAGCCTCTATGAAAGTTTGGCCGGTAAGCCGCGGAGGCATACGTTCGTGTTCGTGGGCTTCACGGACGAGGAGAAAGGCCTTGTCGGCTCGGAGTATTACGTGAAGTCCCTGAAGCCCGAGGATCTCGCGAGAACTCGTGCCATGGTGAACATCGATTCGGTGGGATTATCCTCGACGAAAATCTGGACGAGCCGGGCCGACAAGGCTTTGCTCGACTATCTGTTTCGCGCCGCCGCGGCGCTGAACCTTCCCGTCGACGGAATTGACGTCGACAAGGTGGGCGATTCGGATTCGCATCCGTTCGCCCGGCGCAAGATCCCAGTGATCGATTTCCATTCCATCACTCAGGACACGCTGCGCATACTTCATTCGCGTTACGACAAACTCAGCGCAATCAGCCGTGACGACTACTACGCCACCTACAGATTGATTTCCGTGTATCTGGCCTATCTCGACTCGAAGCTCGACGCCGGCGACTAGACCTTGGAACGAAGCAACTGTTGCAATCGGCATCCGGTGGTGGTGGTGAGGCAGGCGATCGTCTTTCGTCGCCTGCCTCCTGACGGCGATGGCCTGCGCCACCACTAAACCCCGAACAGGAAAGGTTTCCCGTGTTCCATCTCCTGGTACCCGACGTCCGGCGCGCGCAGGCGTAGGGAGGCCCGGAACTGCTTCGGGTCCACGGCGTTATCGGCGAACATGTCATAGTGGCACGGAATGGCCGCTTTGGGGCCGATTTTGCCCACCAATTGCGCTGCCTCCCAATGCGAGAGATTGTTGAAGCCTCCGTTGATGCAGGTGATCATGATATCGGGCTTGTGCCGCGCGGCGGACGCGAGCAACTCCGTGTAATCGGTATCGCCCGTCATGTACACGCACGGACCGTTCGCGAACTTGAACACATAACCCATGTGATTGAGATCCGTGTCGTCCGTGGGCAGAGCGAAAGCGCCGTGTATGAGGACCTCGTGGAACTCGAGTTCGCAATCGGGCCACGCGGGAACGATGCGGCCGCTCTCGACGCCCTCCGCGCGATAGACATCGCAGCTCGGATGGGGGCCGATGAACTTCATTGTCTCCTTGTTTCGCAGACCCCGAATCGTCGACGGATCGGTGTGGTCGCGGTGGTTGTGGGTGCAGGCGTAGAGATCGACGTCGAGATCTTCGGGCGGGATCAGGACGGGTACGCGGCGCGCCAGATCGACGCCGCAGTCCGCGTAGACCGTGGCGCAGCTATCGGTAAGGTACATGTCCGTCGAGAGCAGCGTGCCCTCGGGCGTCTTGAAAATGAAGCCGTTCTGGCCGAGCCACCAGATTCCCAGAGATCCGCGCGGCACGGGATACGCGCGGATTTTCCGCATGAGTGTCATGAACGTATTGTAGCGGGGCCTTTCCTGAAAGGGCCGCGTGGATGGCGCGCTGGCATCCGCCGCAGACCTGCAATTTCCTCCCTGTAGGCGAGGCGCAAGTAGGGCCGGAAGCCTTGTCGATGGCGGCGGCGCTCAGGATGCCGAGTTTCAGCAGGGGCTATGCTTCGACTTCATCCGCATCCATTGCTCCGTCGTGCGTGGTCTCAACAGGCGCCGCAGGTCGCCAACTGCTGTGAGTGCTCCGCACGGCCCGGCACAGCCTCGGCTACGCCGACTCCGGCGCCCACGCCGTCAAAAGCACATCGACCTCGTCGCGTTCAACGTCGGCATCCAGAAGCAGAACCTTCTTTTCGGATACGTTCCACGAAGTTTACCGGCTCACCGGATTGAGGAAGGTACAAGTACTCGAACGACAGGCCGGGCTTTGGTATCGACATCAAAGAAGCGCTCGCCGCCAAGTCCACCTTTAGTATCCCTTGCGGTTAGTCTCGGAGAACGAGGCCGAAGCCTTTTAATACTCAGAGGTTGTCCGGCGGCCCACGGGCTCGCCGCGAAGCCAGATATAGAGTGGCGAGCGGGGAGCGGGGGAAGGCCAAGAGAGCAAAATCTTCAGGTTTTGTTTGCTCGGTTCGGCGGCGGGCGAGGGGAGGCCCTGAACGGGAAGGCCAATGGAGGGATCCCAGCCGGTCTTCTCGATGGTTTCCAGATGCCAGCCGTTCAGAACGCCGATAAAGGCCTGTTCGCCAGCCCGTTCGGCGGTCATCCGGAAAGATTCGATGCGAGGGAGGCCAACGATTTTGCCAATGATACGCGGGTCCGAGGTTCCTTGCTCGGCGGTTGCCACGGTGGCTGAAAGGGAACAACCAGGTTGACCAACGGCGCCGGGATCGAGGGAGAAGAAGATGGATTCACTGCCATTGTTCATCAGGGGGGTGGAGCGGAGGGTTTCTTTGCGCAGCAACAATGCGGGCTCGAAGCAGAACAAATGCAGCGTGGGCTGGCCTTCCAGAGGACCGGTGGGAAGGGAGAAGCTGGAGGCGAGGCCCGCCGGAAGTTCACCGGGGCGCAGCTCTATGCCGAGGTTTTCCGGCAGTGAAACCGTTAGGTTCCCGATGCGAGGGCGCGGAGGAAGGATCTGCAAAGCCTCGGGCAGGCGCACAGGCTGCTGGACGCCTTCGATTCGGAGAGCCAGTTCGAGGCGGTCGCCCTTGAAGAGACCATCGCCGAGCCGGATGAGGATCGGGCGGCCGCCGGCGGTGGGGTCGAATAGAGTGATCGTTGCGTCGGAACACTCGATGGCTTGGATGCGGTCCAGTCCCGTACCCTGGAGCGTGAAGCGCTGCTCGGTCTGACCGAGATTGGCGCGCAGGGGGAGGGAGGAAACGACCGGATGCGGAGGCAGGATGCGAACGGGTACCTCTTCCTCACGCCCACCCGACTGTGTGAGAAGGAGGCGGTAGGCGCCGGCGCTCAGCCGGGAGGTGTTCAGGAAGATCTCAAGGTGCGCTTGGGGGGACTCGGGGAGGGTGAATTCCAGCGGAAGGGAGACGGAGTTGCGTTCGCCGGTTCTTTGGAGAACCACCTTCCGGAGGAATTGGAAATCTGGCCCTTCCAGGCGCAGCACCATTTCACCGGCGCCGGCGATGAGGCGGTCGCGGGAGACCGGGGCTAGACGAGCCAAGGTGAGATCGGGGAGCTTATGGAGGTGGATCTCGCCTGCAACCTGAACCGTGTCCCAATCCCAATTCGCGGCGAGCCGGTAGAGACCCGGGGGCGGGTTGAGTCCGCTGAGATCGATTTCCAGAGCCTGCGATTCGGGAATGGGGCGTACTTTGACGGGTACCGGTTCGCCTGCTTGCGGCACGAGACGCCACTGCTCCAGACGGTCGAGCCAGCGCCATTCCGAGGTACTGGCCAGCCGAATGTAGGCGGTAGACTTGGTACCGGCGGGAAGGTGGGCGGCGCGGGGGAAGGTGACGGCCGGGGCGGCGGTGTCCGGGATCCGCACAGCCCAGAGGTAGGCTACGCGGGTTTTGGATTTTTGCGGTTCTCGTTTGGCGCAAAGGGTGAGGTTGGCAGGTTCGGGCGAGTTGACCAGGGCGGAACGGAAGTCGGTGCCTGGGAAGAGCATGGTGCGAAGGCTGAGGAACATCGAAGCGCCACCGGCGGCAAGCCCGACGGTGTTGCCGAGAAAGAGCCCTGCGACCGAGGCGGCCAAGGCGGCGGATTGTTGCATGCGAAGCGCGGGGTCGGGGGCGAGCGGATCAAACGTGGACAGGGATGGATTGAGCGCGTGCATGAGAACCGTTGCCTGCTGGTCCGTGGGCGCGTTGCGGTCCAGCTTGGGAAGGGCGACCCCATATCGCGTGGAGAAGCCGAGCAGGGCGGAGTTCATGTTCTCGGTGGCGTTGGGGGTGCGGTCCCAGGCGGCGAGGGTGTCGATGAGAGCTTCGGTCTGGGCGGTTTTCTCCGCGTAATCGGCCATCTGGGCAATCAACTCCCGGTCCTTCTTCAGCAGCGAATTGAGTTTGCCTTTGTCCAGACCCTGGGGTCCGAACACGAGCCCGACGGAGCGAGTACGGAAGGGGATGGTCCATTCGGCGGAACCGGAGGCGGGTTTGGGATCGAGGATGGCGAGTTCGGGACGGTTTGGGGAGGAGGAATCCGAGGGGATTAGAATCATTGCGACGCGGGCTTGTTTGGACCGGTCATTGGGGAGATCGAGCGGGGCGTAAACGAGTTTTTGACCCGGCTGGAGAATGTTCATGGAGCGCAAGGGACGGGCGGTACGGTCCATGGCCGAGGGAAATACAGCGATCTGAAAGCCTGCCAAGGGGATGCCTGCGGAGCATCCGCGTGGTACGGCCGGATGAGCTAACGGGATAAGGGAGGCGATAGCCAGAAGCCGTAGCAAGTCACTCAGCATGAGAACAAGTATGGCAGACGTGTTCGCGCGGATACCGGTTACAGCGGCTGCCGGGCGAGGGTTACCAGGCGGAGCCTTTCGAGCGCTTATTGAAATCGGGCGGTTAGCCGGGACATCGACCACCCTGGCCGCGCCGTTTGTAGATTCCGCAACCTCACTGAGCCAACGCCATACCGGCTCTCCGCCGCTCTCAAATTGACGGCCGCGTTGAGGAGTACTGGGAGGCTCGTCCGTTATGCGCCTGGCGACGCCATTCTTGTGCGTCCTCGTACCGCCGCCCGGCAACTCTTTCTGAAGGCAAGACCGGCAATCGTGCGGTGTTTTGCGCCGGCGCCGGCACACATATCGGGTCATATCGGTCCGGTGCTCAAAGTGGCCGTGCGGTGGCGTAATCAAGCACCGCGGAGAGGTTTTTGTCTTCGCCGATGCACCGCTATCACCGGCGCGTAACTGGTACCATATAATACTGAGTCCGAGTTAATCGGCTTCGGCGTGTCATGATGCGTCACAAACTGAGAATCGCGAACCTTTGCACGAGCGGCATCTTGCTCCTCGGATGTTCGCGAGAGGCTCCGGATCCGAAAATGCACGGAAGTGCATCCCTTCGCCTTAGACCAATCACCACCCCGCTGGCAGAGCCCGCGATTCGGCGAACCGTCTATGTGTCGATCTATTCGAGTATCTATTGGGGCATTGATGCCGGAGAGAAACCGGTGGAACTCGCGGCCACGGTTAGTATCCGCAATGTCAGTTCGCGATTCCCGTTAGTCTTGGAATCGGTGCGCTACTACGACTCGGCTGGCAAACAAGTGCGTGAGTACGTCAGCACCCCGTCGGAGTTGGGATCGCTCGCAACGGTGGAGTTCGTAATTCAGAAACGAGATACGACGGGGGGACCGGGCGCAAACTTTCTGGTGCGGTGGGCCGGGGCCCCCGATATGGACGAGCCGCTGATTGAAGCGGTCATGGTCGGCCAGACCGGAAACGCTGGAATCTCCTTTACAAGTGTTGGGCGAGTCGTGAAGGACGAACCAATACGATAGACGCCTTTGCGAATCCGGACGATAGGAAACCTGAGCGGGACGCGGGCTAGCGCCTGTCGAACTCTTCGCCGGGCTCGCCACAAATACGCACCTAATTCTCTCCTGGCTTTGGGGCAAGCGGTAGTGCCGCAACAGTTGAGGTGTTAGCGGCTGTCGAACGTTTTCAGGGCGGTAGGCGGCCGAGGGCAGGCACGGAATAACCCGTGCTTCCGCAAGCAAGCAGCGGCTCAACTCCAATAATTCCGGTCGAGACTCCTGTACTGCACGGCTTCGGCGATATGCTTCGCGGCGATATTTCCCGCGCCTTCCAGATCCGCCGCCGTGCGCGCGACTTTCAGGATGCGGTCGTGCGCGCGCGCCGATAGCCCCATCCGCCGCACCGCCATCTCGAGCGTCCGTTCCCCTGTGTCGTCGAGCCCGCACAGCTTCCGGATGAGCGCCGAAGGCATCCGCGCATTGTAGAATCCCCGCCCCTGCTGCACCTGGCGGGCGCGCTCGACGCGTCCGCGAATATCCGCCGAGGACTCGCACGTCCCGTTCCCGCGCAGCTCTTTGTACGCCACCGCCGGCACTTCCATGTGGATGTCGATCCTGTCAAGCAGCGGCCCGCTGATCTTCCCGAGGTACCGCTGAATGATCCCCGGCGTGCAGCGGCATTCGCGCGTCGTATCCCCGTAGAACCCGCACGGGCACCCGTGCAGATATCAACTGCAACGGAATATGAACCCGGAGTGCCGGGCGGCTTGAGACGAAGGCGCAGCCAGATTTCGCAGTCGTGACCGGACAGCGGGCGCGCTGGAGTACGGGACTCCTTGTGGGTGCTGGAACTGGGTCGAGTAGGCGCACGCGTTTCCGCGCGGCCATTCCGCTGATCTCTGCCCATCCGCACCCACTCGATCCTTGCATCGCCTTATTCCGCAGCGGGAGACAGACGATGCAACGTCAGGACCGACTTGCTGAAAAGGCTTGGCCCGCACACGGCGAAAACTGTGGTACATTGTTTGATCGGCCCGTCAAGTGGTTGTCTACGGCTGTGAATTACGAGGAACGCAGAATCAAGACGATTCGCGTCAGCCTCGACTGGTTTCAGAGTGCAAATCGGCTCCTATCTACTTAAGTCTCAGCTTGGCAAAGGCGCTATGGGCACTGTCCACCTCGCCCTAGACACGAAGTTGAACCGGCTCGTCGCGATAAAGCTTCTTTCCGGTTATCTGGCCGATGCGGTCGCTTGCCGCCGATTCCAGCGCGAAGCGCAGTTGGCGTCGTCACTCAACCATCCGCACATCGTCACGGTCCACGACGTAGGGGAATTCAAGGGCCGCCAATTCCTGGTAATGGAATATGTGGACGCCGGAACGCTCAAGGATTGGAGGCTGCACGAACAGCACGAGTGGCGCGACGTGCTTGAAATGCTGGTGGGCGTCGCCGATGGCTTGGCTGCGGCGCACGATGCCGGGATCCTGCATCGCGACATCAAGCCGACGAACATTCTAATCACCAGGAGCGGCTATGCGAAGCTCGCGGATTTCGGTTTAGCAAAGCTGGCCGCACAGCCCGCTTACGAGGACGGAACTACGCGCACGATGAGCGTCGAACTCACCCGCCCGGGCACGCTCGTCGGGACCATCGCGTACATGTCGCCGGAGCAGGCGTCCGGCCGAGCAATAGACGCGCGCACCGACATTTTCTCATTCGCTGTTATGCTTTACGAGATGCTCGCGGGCCGTCGGCCGTTCGAGGGCGCGACGGATTTGGAGATTCTACAAAAGATCATCGGCGGTTCGCCTTTACCACTGGGCCTTGAAATCCCATCCTCGGTCCGCGCGATGGTGGAAAAGGCGCTGGTGAAGGACCCGGCCCAACGCTATCAGTCGATGCGCCTCATGGTGGCGGAGATGCGCCGTCTAATGCGTCTCAGTACAGATGGAGTTGGTGACGCGGTGAAGAGATTTTTATTTTTCGTTGGAAAACACCAACAGGATGAACCAGCGGAGGCCCTGTGGCCCTTGTACGGCGTTTCAGATCGTGCATCAGCATTTTTTCAAAGAATTCAACTTGGTGTGACTCTCACTCCGGAACTTGATAGCCTCCGTACAGAGCTAGGGCACGATGTGTTTAACTCGACGATGAGATATTTGCAGGAGCAACGCTTAGTTGAGCCGAAGGGTTTTCAGACAAGGACTGGATTGTCCTTGTTCCTGAAATTGACTGAAACCGGGCAGCGCGAATTCGATAAGATCACCGAGGCTCGTTAGCTGATTAACGCCCAGCGAACGGGTTGAGGGTGGCGCGGTTGGGAACGTGAAGCCCGACGATGCGTTATCGGACAGCAACAGATCCGGCTTGCGCCTCGCTGGTGTGAGGTCGACACGTATTTTAAAATGGGCAAGTTTTTGGGACTGCGCAGGACGCCCGCGGCAGCAGGCTTCCGAAAATCTCCGTGCTGGAAACACCCGCACGAGCGACCATGTAGGATTAATGACACCGACCCTATGCCGTTTAGCGAAAGGCTTGATGGTCGCGGAGGCGAAGTATGGTTCGGAAACTGGATGCGCATGAATCTGCGATGGGTCCTACCTTAGCGCCGTGTTCGCGATAGGGGGCTTCGAAGACGCACGGAGTTCTCCGACCCCTTCCGGTTTATGCTGATCGTCGCTTCGGGTGGATGAACAACCGCCAACTGGCCGTTGACGGCCTTCACGTCGAGAACCGAGTGTTACGCGAGCAAGCGGCGACCGCGCATCAATGACAAATCAGCGCCGCCGATTAGCCGTCAGTGCCAAAAGCTTGAGACGGAAGATTCTGGCCGAGGTGGCCACGATAGTCACGCACGAGACCTTGCAGTGAAGACTCGCTTACCAGATCTCGTCATGAACCGTCGAGCGGAGTCGCTACTCCGGGCGAGCCCAAAGAAACGGCTTTTGGTAAAGTTGGCGAGGGATAAGCTTGGCAGGGCAAGTCGGACGTCGAAACAGAACGGAGAGAGCCGAGAGTCCTCAAATGGCCGCCAGTTGCGCACCTCACACGGGGCCACGCTGTCAATCAAACCGCAAGATTAGCAGCGAGAGAATTTGCGGCTCCGCCTTTCTGACGGAACAGTGGTACTGCATCGGCCGCAAATGGTTCAATAGGGCGGGAGAGTGGAATCTCTCTGGCACGGGCAAATATCTCCATGTAATGCCACGCAGGAAACAGTTAGAATATCTAGGTCATGATGAGCGTCAGCCAGTTGCTCACATCAGCGATCCTCGTCCTCCTGGGTCCGCTTCAGGTTCTTGCGGCTGCGCCCTCCTCCGTCTCGCTCGCGTGTTCGCCGAATCCAGCGCGATTCGGGCAACAGGTGACTCTGACGGCGATCATCTCGCCTGGCACCGCTACCGGAAGAGTCACGTTTTACGATGGCGTGACGGTGCTGGGGATGGGCTCTATCATCAACGAGACGGCTAGTTTGAAGACCAACGCCATTACAACCGGCACGCGTTCGCTGCGCGCTTTCTACGGCGGCGACTCGGCTTACGCGCCATCTGGTTCCGTACTGGTGCCGTTAACCGTGACGCCATCGCCCGCTAACGGCTTTCTTCCTCCGCTCAGCTACCGCACACGGGATAGCGCCACCGGGTCGGTGACCGTGGATGATTTCAATGGGGATGGAAAGCCGGACTTGGCAGCGACAGGCGTCGGTTCCGTCTGGATTCGGCTAGGGAACGGCGACGGGACCTTCGGGGCTCTCAGTTCCTACAGCGCAGAGTCTTTCCCACATTTCGTGTTGACCGGGGACTTCAACGGGGATGGGAAGAGGGATCTCGCGATTTCGGGACAAGTAGGAGGACAGAGTACCGTGGCCATCGGACTCGGCAACGGCGATGCGACGTTTTCTCCAGCAGTGATCTATCCTACTCCGGATTCCGGCTTGAACGCGACGACCGGTGATTTCAACGGAGACGGTCTTACTGACATCGACACCGGTTCCGGGGTCCTCCTTGGCAACGGCGATGGCACTTTCAAGCCTTTCATAAGCCACGGTTTGGGAAACTTCGCATTCTTCGTTGTTGCAGGCGATTTCGACGCCGATGGCAAGACCGATTTGGCAGGCGACACGTCCCCAGAGCGTTCAGTTTTCGTCTTGCCTGGCAAAGGCGACGGAACATTCGGTGCCACAGTGAGAGGGGCTGTTTTGGCTGACGCCTGGAGCATCGCAACCGGGGACTTCAACGGCGACGGGAGGAGCGACCTCGTAATCGCCGATCACCAGAACAAGGCGGTCCGAGTCCTTCTCGGCAACGGCAATCGTACGTTCCGGCCTGCCGTCACGTACGCAACGGGATCCAGTCCCTACGACTTGGCCGTCATCGATTTCGACGGTGACGGAAACCCCGACATAATGACCGCGAATTTGGACGACGACACCGTTAGCGTGCTGCGGGGTAATGGTGATGGCACGTTCCAACCGGCCGCCGCGTTTTCAGCCGGCACGCATCCGCAGTACATGGCGACTGGCGACTTCAATGGCGACGGGCGGATCGACCTCGTTCTGGTAAGCAACGGAGTACCGACTGTCACCATTCTGCTCGGTTCGCGGACGGCTACCGTTACAACTCCTGCGATCGACCTGGGCGGCATTATCAGCGCAACCGGTAATACTCAGTTAAAGTCCGCATCCCCAGGGTCTCTCATTTCTATCTACGGTGTACGACTGGCCGCCTTGTCGCAGGCGGCGACCGCGAGTGCGACTGGCCGTCTCCCACTATCCCTCGCTGGCACATCGGTCACGATCGGAACTACGAGCGCACCACTGCTATACGTCAGCGCCAGCCAAGTCAATGCTCTTGTGCCATTCGATCTGGTATCCGGTATCTACCCTGTGACTGTCACCACCGCTGCGGGGGGCCCAAGCGCACCCCAAAATCTGAAGGTGACGGCCACGGCGCCCGAAGTGTTCGGTGGTGCCGTCGTCAAGTTGCCTGACTATTCAGTCGTTAGCAGCGCCAACCCGTTTCGGCAGGGAGACGTACTGGTGATTTACTGCACGGGTCTTGGCGCCGTTTCACCGGCTGTGGCGACCGGTCAATTGGCCCCGGCGAGTCCCCTGTCGAGCACGGTGTCATTGCCATCTGTCACGATCGGAGGCCGAGCCGTTCAAGTGGCAAATGCGGTTCTGAGTCCGGGATTCGTCGGGTTGTATCAGATCGGGATTATCATTCCGTCGGGGATTCCCAGTAATGCGCAGTCGCTGGTCGTGAGCATCGGAGGAATATCGTCTCCTTCCTTCACGGTCTATTCAGGTCCGGCAGCGAGTCCGGCCTGCGCTGACGTCTCGGGGTTGTGGAATGTGAAAGAAACAGTCAACATAACCTGGCGCATTACTGTCATGGGACAGACTCAGGTGGATACCGAAACTGGCAGCGGGAGTGGAACTGTGACGGTCGTTCAGAACGGCTGTTCGATCAACTACGATCCGGTCGCGACTTCTGGCCTCATCCCTGAGCAACTCACAGCTGCTCAAATCGCTTCTCTTCAGCGCACGGGGACGGTATCAGGGAACACGGTGATCGTCAAGGGGCTGCTTGCGCTTATCGACTTCGTTGCCGCCAACACGTCGGGCGTCACCGTCAGTACGAACACAGCTAGCGGGACGGGGCAGTTTTCTGGTTCCGTGATCCAGTTTCAGTGGACCGGGAAGCTCGCGTTCTCCGGCAATTTCGCCGGTGTTGGTTTCGCTTCGGTTACGGGTGATGCGACGTCGACGGCGACGTTCAGACGACCTATCACTACCGTTGACAATCTTGAGGTGACGTTGCCAGCGACCCCGAATGCGGTAAGTGGCGCCGCGCCGACCGTTGTTCCCGCCATTTCCAACAACAGCTCATCGGCTTTTGCGAGTGATACCTCAAGCGATCTTGTAACCGTGCTAAAGGATTCCGGTGCAGTCACAGTGACCGCCAAGAATGTGCAACCACAAGCGAATACCAACCAGATTCAATGGCGTCTGGATCGCGATCCGACGGACACGATTGATACAGCAATGCCCGCTCTCGGCGACTCCACAGGCCCGCAAACAACGTTTAAACCGAGTGCGGCTGGAAACTTCAGGCTAATTGCCTACGTCGATGTCAACGGAAACGGCACGTTTGATGAAGGCGAACAGTTGCGGGTTCTGCGGATGGCAATTGTCAAGGCCACATTGCAACCTAACTCCTCATTCTTTCTGCAGAATACCGTGACCGGGATTGGGCTGACGAAAGTGACAACTTTAGACTCCAGCCGGGTACCCATGAAGCTGCAAGCAGCGTACCTTCTCGAGGGAGGTGGACCCGGACGAGACATTGGCACCCGAGCCATCACGATTGGTGACATCGGTAATCTGGTCAGTGACACTTTCGCGATCAACTATCCGGTGCCATCTGGGGGCGCGCCGCCACCGGGCAACGTGGCCGGTACAGAGGTGGAACAGCCGGGGGGGCCGATGCCTATGGTTGATACTCTCAATGTACAGAAGGATGCAGAACCCAACGGCGGCACAACGGCGTTTCGAGCCAACTCGAACATGAGCGAACTGCCCGCCCCGAGCGGCGGACGGCTGGTGCAACTGAGCAGCTTCGACGCGCCTGAATTCAGTTGGGACAGTAATCACCCGACAACAACCAACTCTTGGGGTTCAACTGCGGGCGCAAATTCGTTCCGCGAGCTAGTCGTAGCTTTCTCAAATAGTTTTAGACGCACATATCTGCTCTTGCATCAGGCTGCATGGACCGTCAACGTGGTCGGCGTTAACAAAGGAAGCGTGTGGGTTGACGCTGGCTCGAGCGTGACCGGCGATACAGCGTTTCAAGCCCCGACAGCACCAGTTCAAGCGGTGGGGTTGTCCTTCGTCAGACAGGTTGGTTTAAGTCATACGCCATAGGAGATTGCGCTATGAAGTTTCTCTTGAGTCTGATTTTTATCGCCGGTAGTGTTCACATGTTTTATCTTGTGGCCCAGGTTCGCAGCCACCTGGACGAAGATTACGGTGTTGGCTTGGCGGTAGGGCGATGCCTAGTAGCGAAGTGTAAGGTCTTTCGCGGATTTCTGGCGACAGATTCTCCAAAATCTGGGACACCTGTGACGGTAAAAGTGCAGGAGGAACTGTTCGGGATGTCCCACCAGACGGCGATAGTGAGCGTGCCATACTCAACCGAAATCTTGCCAAAAGCCCCGTCGGAAAGCCCTGGGTATGTGTGGGAGAAAGTCAGACTTTCAAAAAACGCCCCTCTCACTATCGTCCTTGCAACGGAACGTGTTGGACACGTCGAGCCGGGTGCAGCGGTTTTTGTGACCTCGGACGAACGGACCGCCGAAGAGATCCGTTCACTCACGGACGTCGCGAAGCGACTCGCCGTCTCACCGGACAGCATCTCCGAAGTCGTAGCATCACTTGCCAGCATCATCAATCCCACCTTAGCTGGTTACGTGCACATGTATCTCGTCCACTTTGAAACCAGAAGAAATCCGGATCGGGGTTCGGCGCTGCTCGTCGAGTTGGTAGGAAGCCCGAGTATACCCTCAGGGTCTTGGGAGTCAGTCGCTGTGGACGCACAAGCAAACTATTATCGGTCGTCTTTGGCGGGCCGGGCGACAGTCGTTGGCCGCTTTGCTGAAATAGCCCAGAATTCAGATGTCCGGGCTGCAAGTGCAGCTTTACGCGGGCTGGAAAGAATTGCCAACGATGACCAGTCTGTTCGGAGTCTGCTGCCTCCTGCGGCGTTGAGCGGGCTTGGCGACTCGTATCGAGCCCTAGTAACGAAGGGAAGCATTCAAAGAATTCGAACGCTGGAGTCAGAGTTTGGGATCGCATATCGGCCTTAGAGAGCGGTAGGCGACGAACGATAGACCAAATGCCCTGACGTGTGAAGTTGTCCGTCTTGGGCCAACATTGTCTCTTCAGTGTTGAACCGGCGTCGATAATCTTCCGGAGAGCCCGGAGAAACGGCCGTCGGCAGAGCTGGAAAAAGGGTAGACTTGGCGGGGCACGTCGACTTCCAGGAACCGGAAGGGTCACGACTCCTACCAGGCGGCGTTTCAGCGGCTGGTGAGGGATCTCAAGGCCGAAGAGGAAAACGGGAGGGGTTACCTCCGACTTCCGCTCAGTACGAACCGCAGAATCAAAGCGAGTCGCCGCAACTCGGCCTCACCGAACAACCGCGGCACTTTTGCGGAATCCGATGGCTTCTTTCGACGGGGACGCCGCCCTTCGCAGCCCGAATGGAGAGAATGATCCCAAGAACCCATTCGCGTTTCTTCTGAGTGAAGGGAACCCGTACCTCGCGGTCCCGATAGCGCAGGATGCCCTCTGGAACCGGCCTTCCCATGCTGTCTTCCACCAGCAGGCAATAGCCCATCAGCTGCGCGACGTGATTGTCGAACGGGCCGCGTGCCGGGCAACGTGAGCTCTTGAGCTCCACCGGCACAAGGCCTTGATCCGTCTCGACGAGGTAGTCCGGCCTTCCTACAATACCGTGTCGATAGGATACCAGCCTGGGGACCATCGCTCCCGCATCTATGGTGTCCTGATAGATGATTTCTCCGTCCGGGAGCCCTGCCTGCCGGGATGCCCGCGCCGCAAACAGGTGCGCGAGCGATGCGGCTGCCAGGAGCAGTCCAACCGCGATCACCAGCACCCAGATCATACTCCTGCTCGCCACAGCGTCACGAGAAATGCAGCCAATCCCAACGCAATCGCGATGCACCAATTTCGAACGCGCCTCGCCTTGATCGAACGGGCAGCCGTTCGTCCATGTGCCACATGCCACTGCCGGCCCGCTTCGATTTTGGGTTCACTCTCGACGGCGGGTTGCACGCCTTGAATCCGGAGCTTCCAGGCGAGGTTGCAGTAAACCCAATCGCCGAGTTCCGAGACTCTGATCAAGCTGTATGGCTCCCTTGTTGGCGGCAACGGTGGGTTGCTCATGAAGATAAGAGTGCCACTTCTCATCGGCATCTCGCACGGATCGACCGAGTTCGTGACACCGCTTCCCGGTACCCGAAGGGCGAGTCAGAGTTCGAGCCTGAAGGCGGCCTCGGCACTGGACACCTCGTGGCCATAAGGTACGGAGATGGTACTGAACGCTCGTCTGCGTCGTCTTAACCGGCAGGTGCTTCAGCTGCAGTGGGTGACGTAGTCGTAGACGTTCTATCAGCCCGAGGACCGCGAAGTCCTCTGCGGCCTGGAAAATGCCGGGAATGGAAAGACGCCCGTTTCGTTTCTATGGCGTCGTGGAGCGTGGTAGTCGCGGCGAGCCCACCGAAACCCGCAACTGGATGTTGCGGCGCGGGCCGAAGAACGGAAGCGGTTCTGAAGGATGGAGCCCGGGGTTGGGTTCAGTCAAAAGGACGCAGCAACCTGCGAGGCGCTACGATGGGGATGCGTTTCGCGGATGCGGTCATCGACAATTGATCCTCGCCGATAATGGGATTGCGGTTTCCGCGCCACTTTTGGATGAATACATGTAACGCCATGTTAAATCCGGCTTGCACCGGCTTTCTCGCAAAAGCTGTTTTTCGCTTCTATGAGGGGATTCGCTGCGAAGAGCCTTGGGGCCATTACGACCGGGGTCGGACGCCGTGGGAGCATGATCAAGCAGGCAACGTTGATCTGGAGTAAGCCCGCAAATCCGGCCGCCATCTTGCGCGCTGTCAAATGGTGTCGCAATGCCAACGGTGTTACGTTCTATGCCGAAAGTCGGGCTGATTGCGCTCACTTCGCTGAGATAATCACCACTCTGACCAGCCATTGCGATATACCAGTCTGTTACCTCACCTCGGACCCCGCGGATCCGGCCCTCGAGCGAACGGAGGACCTGTTCCGGTCCGCGTATGTTGGTTCAGGCGTGATCCGCACATGGTTGTTTCAGACTATCGATTGCCGTGTTGTGGTAATGACCATGCCCGAACTGAACCTCTACCACCTCAAGCGATCTCACTACCCGGTCCACTACGTGTACCTGTTTCATGCGCTCAACAGCACGCATATGATCTACCGCAATCGTGCATTCGATCACTACGATTCCGTGCTCTGCGTTGGCCCTCACCACGTGCGGGAACTTCGTCGTTCCGAACAATTGTACTCGACGCACGGCAAGCAGTTGATCGAGTGCGGGTATCCGCGCCTGGACCGTATCGTCCGGGAGTCCACCAGGACCAACGTACGCAGCACTGACGTGGTCGTGGCGCCAACGTGGGGGCCGAGTTCGTTTATTGAGAAGCCCTACGGGCCCGACGTAATTGAGGCTATCCTCGACGCCGGGTGCACAACGCGGTTGCGGCTCCATCCCATGACGCTTCGTCACCACCCTAAGCTCCCGGCGCAACTTCTCAAGCGATTCCAGCGCGACACTCGGTTTGAACTGCAATTGGATATGAGCGAAACAGACTCATTGATGAAAGCAGGCCTTATGATTACCGACTGGTCCGGCGCAGGACTGGAGTATTTTCTCGGGACTGGACGTCCGGTCATCTTCATCGATCTGCCGCCGAAGATCAACAATCCCGACTATGCGCAGCTCGGCTGCATGCCGATCGAACTATTGATTCGCAATGAACTAGGGACCAACATCAGCGTCGGCGATTGGCGAAGTCTCACCCTTTGTATCAGACGGGCGCCCGACGTTGTTCCGGGTGCGCTGGAGTTCCGGCGGCATTGGGTCTTTCATAACGGTGACAGCGTCAAGGCGGCCGCGGACTACATTCGCTCACTTGTCCGGTAAAGTTCTCTCGACCAACCAGGCGTTTGCGTCCTCTGCGCTCTTTACGGTCCCTCGCAAGATCTCCAGGATCAGATCTCCGGTCACCGCCGCGTTCATCGGGCGACCGAAGACCACACCTCGGTCCTGACCCGGCATCTTGAGAATAAATATCGATCGATGATCGGTCTTACCGTCAAATACTTGGGAGGATCGGCTGCGGTGGTCCGAAGCAACCAGTACAGCGGTACGATCCCAGAGCCCCCGTTGTTCCATCGCAAGGCGGAGTCGGCCTAGCGTGAGATCGCAAAGCGCTAGGCTATCGGGATAGCCAGTGATCGGACTATTGACGAGCGAGAAGTCCCGCTTTTGCCGGTCGTAGACGTGCGGCGGGTGCGCGCCGTGCAAATGGAGAAAAGCAAGATCTATGTCATCGTTAATCGCCAACTTTATGGCTTCCCGCGTCAGGTTCGCCACGTCTTCGATGTGCTGGCGAAGGCAGATCGATTGCCCGAAAGGTGAGAAATTCTTAGTTTCAAGCAAACTACGCAGACCATCGATAGTCGCTCCCGTGAGCCCAGCGCGAATGCTATTGTCCGGACGCACGGACTCACACCACCAGCAGTGGTCCAAGTCTCTTCCGAAGAGCCGGCAATACGGCATGCCCCATCCCGCCACCGCCGAACTGAACCCCAGAGCCCCGGCGCGCCCGAACAGATGTACTGTTTCCGCAAACTCCGACTCCACCGGGCTACCCTCGAAGCTCAGTCCCAGGCGCGCCGGCCCTAACTCCCGTGTGCGCAAAACAGTTCTGCCCGTGAGCAGTGACGTGACGGCCGTATCGGTGTTCTCACCAGCCTCGTGGACGGCGTTCGCGTAGATAGCCGTTGATCGCAGCCGGTCAAACTCCGGCATCTCAAGGACCCTTGGGCGGTCCTCAAACGTGATGCGCTGATCCATCTCATCGAACAAAAGCCAGACGACTCGCGACCCCGAGGTGCGGCCATGTCCCCGATGCGCGCGGGCTGCATCGGAAACGGCGAAGGCCGCGGGAGGAGAGAAGAAGTTCCATAATGCCTGCCCGGTCGTAATCAAGGCGAATGGCGATGTGAGGAGCAGCAGAAAGCAAAAGACTCGGCAAGTTTGCCGTCCCAACCGCATTATCACTGCCACGGCAAAGACGAGCGCCAGAACGCATAGTACTTTCACTGCAAGTGGCCCGTAAGCGCGTACGAGCCCAAAGCGGAGCATCGGGAAATATCGTGCCCCGACGACATCGCGCATGGCGTTTAGCGGGACCGCGGACAGCGCCAACAGCGCCGCGGAGCATACCGTTCCTATAACGTCTGGGCGCGAAATCTGTCGAACTATTGGCCAGATCAGTAAGGCAATCACAAGAAGATCTACCAATGCGCCCGCGAAGTGAGTCCATGGAGGAGAGGCTTTCATTTCGAACGCGTCTGATTCACTGAAACCAAACAAGTCCGTCCAAACCCGCAGCAGCGTGAGGTTCGCGAACGAAAGGGCAATAAGCGCACCAGAAATGCCCCGCGACGGATCGCTCGTTAAGAACTGGTGAAGTTTGGAGTAACCGCGCCGGAGCACAAGATACAGGGCCACGCCCGTAGAGACGAGTAGTTGGCCAAGCAGCGCGCCCACACTGGGATCGATGTACATTAGCAGCCCTCGGGAGGGTTACTATTGAGACCCGAATAGCGGCGCGACCAAAGAGTGGCGCGAGCATTGAAGTCACCCGCGGAGCCGGGAGGGAACCGAAGAGCCCCACTCAAACTGCGCGGCACTCTAATATTGACCGGGACACCGAAAGGCTCCCCGCTCATGTGTTCACCGCAACGGCGATGTGGCTGTGCTGAATTCGAGTGAAACGACCCGCCCATCGCCGCGGGCCACGAACGTAGTGTCTGTGATGTGGCGTCCAAGTCAGTTGGCCTCTGCTGCGTCGTGCCATAGTGGGATGAGAAAAGCTGCGGAAACGAAGGCTGCAAGCGTCCAAGAATTGAACACGGCATTCCAACCGACAACATCAACCAGAACACCAGTTAGGACGGTATTCGCTGCGACACCAACATATCCGATCGAATCAACGAAGCCTGTTGCTGAGGCGACGGTCTTCCCGAAAGCGAAGTCCATAGGCGCAACGCCGACGATGAGCATGTGAGCGCCGAAGATGCCGGCGCCGATCACACCAAGCACAATGAGACCAAGGCTGCCATTACCACTGAGCACGCTTCCTCGGTATGCCAGAGTCAGTAATCCGGCGGAAACTAGGCACACGAATGCGATGGGTGCACGCCGGCCCGCGAGCATGCGATCGCTTAGCCAGCCGCAGCCCACGACGCCAGCGCACCCCGCAAGAGGAAATACTAGTGATGAAAATGCAGCCTTGGTAATGCTGACGTGTGTAACTTCGAAGAGGAATGAGGGCGCCCAGAGAAGAAATCCGTAGCGTACGAGGTTCAGGAACAAGAGGGATAAAGCCAACAGGCGAAGCCGGGGAGTTCTGATCGTCTGCCATAGAGTCTGACGGATGCTCTTTGACACGCCCATCGTTCCACGTGGGTCTTTCGAATCTGTGAGACCCAGGTCCTCCGGTGGTTGATCTCTTAGGACAAATGCGATGCCGACCGCAACCAAGATCATCAGACCCGCCGGAGCAAGAAAAGAGGAACGCCAACCCGCGCGACCGGCGAAGTAGCCGGCAAGCCCCACAGAAATTGCGCCACCTAATATGTAGCTCGTGCTGACGGCAGCGGCCGCGCGGCCACGCGATCGGGCTGGAAACCATAAAGCAAGGGTTTTGATCACAAGGGGCCAAGCGAAAGCCTGTACATATCCGTTAGCGGCCCAGAGAATTTTTACCGTCAATACCGAATTCTGCGTGGCTAGAAGTACGTTGATCGCCGCGGAGACACCGAGAGCGATCGGAAGGGAGATCCTCGCACTTAAGCGCTCCGCTAATTGACCATTGAGCAACAATCCTGCAAGATATGACCAATAAAACGCGGAAGCAACTGCGCCCGCCTGAGCGGCTGTCCAATTGTATTCAGAACGTAGTCCCGGAAGCGCAACAGAGATATTAAGCCTTCCAAGATAAAAGCTTGCGTAAGCGAGCCACAGAGTACATAAAATCAGAAGTTGACTGCGAGTCGTGTGGCATCCCTGCAGCGGCAGTCGAGTCTCATGGTGTCCGGCGGCCGGAGCCATCATCGTACCTTCGCCGACGCGTGCAGCCGATCCCTTACGCGTTTTACGTCCTCTGGCGTGTCGAGTTCATCCCACATACCGAGTACTGGAACAGGCTTAACCTTGAGGCCCGATTCTATCAATTCCTTGATCATGTCCGTTAGGTAGGCTTGCCGAAGGCTTCGTGAAGAATGAAAAGGAGAATTTCGCGCCGAATTCTTCAGCGCCACGTACCGGAGCCGCATTTCGACCGCAGCCCGCGCCGAAAAATAAGACAAACCGATGAACTCGCCCTGCACGGCGTGCGCGTCCAAGTGCTTGCCTATGTCGCATACGTAGCCGCCAGAGACCGCGGTCTTTTCCGCCTCTCCCTCGGGGTGGAGGGATCTTCCTGTATATCTACGGCGCCAGTCCGGATCCGTGGCAAGAGCGACGTCGGCGTCAGTCGCCACGAGTCTCTTTACAACATCGGCTTCGTACAAAATGTCGGAGTACGAAACGACGATCGGCCGATCGAGGTCTTCGGAGGCACACATGAGCGATTCCAGGATGTTGTTGTGCCTCCAAAGTGAGTTCCTTATGAACCTGAGATCGGGGTAGGCTTTCCGGATAGCATTCATGCGGAAGCCACCGACGAATACAATTTCGTCGATCCCTGCTGCGCGCAACGCATCAAGGATCCAGTCCAGTACACGTCGTCCATCGAACCCCGCCAGCATGCACTTGGGAAGGTCCCGCGTCTCGGGCATCATTCGCCTTCCGCGACCCGCGCCGATAATGATTGCCTTCATTGCTCGGTTGTTTGCAGACAAAAGAGGCATCACGACCTAAATTCAATGACTTGAGAGTACGCCGCTTCTAGTCGGCGGCGTTACGGTTTCCCGTGTATCAGGGTGAGTTTCGTGCTCGACTTCATCCTCTCATTCTTCGCCGCCATCTGCATCTTCCCTCAGAAGGCGGGCTTGCTCCAAACACAAACGGCCGCGCCGAATATTGGAGCTCCAGGACCGACCGCCTTTGGTCCGGAGGCCGACGTCCGTCATCGGTTGGCACCGCGTCGGTCTTTCGGATCATGCAAGACAAACCGCACGGCCCGCTCGCCGCCGCTCCCACGCCAACACCGGATAAGCGTCGACCCACAGCCTCCGACGCGCCTACGTGGCCTGACTTTGCCGAGCCCACGACAAATGGTCTACGATTCAACCATGCAGATCCGGCTGGCCCGTCTTATTCTGCCTCTCTGCGGTTTTCTGGTCCCGCTCCTGGCCTGGGCTTTCGGGGAACCGC
Source organism: Candidatus Sulfopaludibacter sp. SbA3 (assembly GCA_945893365.1). GTDB lineage: Bacteria > Acidobacteriota > Terriglobia > Bryobacterales > Bryobacteraceae > SYKU01. Next base: position 59,844 of record CAMDED010000009.1, read on the forward strand.
CGATAATCCCGAAAGCACGGGTTCGCGTCAGCCCCGTCGGGGGTCGAGTGCTCTCGTTGTGGCTTCAATTGTTGCCGCTCTTAAGTCGGCATCACATCAGGCGATTCCAGGTAGACGTATAACGCCCAAACCGTGGAAGTGGCATTATGAGATTCGCGTTAGACGTGCCATGAACAACCGACGGAGGCGATCCTCCGGATGAGAGCGCTGGGGGAAACCCGTCGATCTGAGCCAACTGGCATTGGGGTTGGCGTCGAGGGCTTGGCCGTTGGCCGGTGGCTCGAGGAATAGGTACGGCGTGATCCTCCAATTCCCAACCATTGTCTGTGTAGGCCTGTAGGCCCGGTATCTGGAGCGGATCAGATCTCCACAACCAGATGCTCAGCGGCTTTCCCGATTTCGAGATCAGGGATCGCCTCGACCATTCACGCCACCACTGCCATTCGGCTTTCGGCTACGTGTCGGAAAGACCGGCCATCGGAAGCGAGGGTGGCAACTTCGCCAGTGAATTCCTCCCAGCGCTTCAGGATGACGTCGCAATAGGCTGGATCTATTTCCAGGCCATAGCAGATCCGCCCGGTGGTGTTTGCCGCGATGATGCTGGTTCCGCTACCCAGGAACGGATCGTAGACGACCTGGCCAGGTCTGGAATTGTTCAGCATTGGACGCCGCATGCACTCGACCGGCTTCTGTGTGCCATGTCCGTGCCCGCCGTCTTCACGGGAATTGATGGACCACAAGGTCGTCTGAGAGCGGTCGCCGGTCCAGTGCCCGTTGTTCTTGACGGCGTACCAGCATGGCTCGTGCTGCCAATGGTAGTGCCCACGGCTCAGCGCGAACCGATCTTTTGCCCAGATGATTTGGCTGCGGATCTCAAATCCACAGGCCTCGATGGACTGTTGCACGGTCGCCGCGTGCCTGCCCGCATGCCAGATGTACATTACGTCGCCTGGAAACAGCGCCCATGCCTCGCGCCAGTCTGCGCGATCATCGTTTTCAACCCGTCCCAGCTTGGACCGATTCTTGTTCACGCCAGCCGTTGCGCGCCATTCCGGATCGTACTCGACCCCGTACGGAGGATCTGTCGCCATCAGAACTGGGGCGACGCCGTTGAGCAACCGCCCGACGTCGCACATCAGCGTGGCGTCGCCGCACAGCAATCGGTGCTGGCCAAGGAGCCAGATATCTCCATGGACAGTGACAGCGGTCTCTGGCACTTCCGGAACCGCATCCTCGTCCGTGAGTCCTTCCGCGGGACTGAGCAATTCTTCGAGTTCCGCGTCTGTGAAGCCGACGATATCGAGGTCGAATCCCTCCTGCTGGAGAGATTCGAGTTCGACGGCAAGCATTTCCGTATCCCAGCCGGCGCTTAAAGCAAGACGATTGTCCGCGAGGACGAGAGCGCGCCGTTGCGTTGCCGAGAGGTGGTCGAGCACGATTACCGGCACCTCAAGCATGCCAAGCTTCCGTGCAGCCATGAGTCGCGCGTGGCCGGCGATTATCACTCCGTCCGCACCGGCCAGGATTGGATTTGTCCACCCGAATTCGACGATGCTGGCGGCAACCTGCGCTACTTGCTCCTCCGAATGCGTCCGGGCGTTCCGGATGTATGGCAGAAGGCGATCCGTGCTCCAGTTTTGGACTTGCAGCTTCTGAATGTCGATTATCTTGCTCACGTTTTCACCCCCCGTTTCACATTCGCCTTTTCATCGGTTAAATCTTCGCTACAGAAGTCGATTTCCCTTGATCGTTTTGCCAAACAGAGTGATGAATGGTGATGCCATGAAAACTAACAAAGCCAATACACCCGAGACCGAGCCTTTCGCCAAGTGCCAGCGTTGCCACAACCGCGAAGCGGACCTGACGACAGCCGCCGGAGAAAAAGTTTGCGCAAACTGTGCCACGCCCACTGAAGTGGCGAACGGGAACGCAGCGTGAGAGCTACGATGACGCCCCCTGAATACAAAGACGTCGACATCTTCCAAAACGGTCGGAGCATCAAGCTGGACGACTTGGCGAGGGAGCAGGCGATCATCAACAGCGAGAACGAAACCGAGATGAGCGGCGACCTGGCGGCCCAGCTAAACGCCGCCAGCTTCCGCAACCAGGGCGAACGCAACTTCTTCAAGAATCAGTTCCTCCGGCACGCCCGCAACATCGCGCAAGGCAACCGCTTTTACCTGTAAGGTTGAGCCGCGCGCAGAATCGACGCCCGAGCCCGCCCGGAATTGGCGGGCTTGCCTCCGTGAAGGAGCGCTCATGCAGAAACAAAACGTAACTATCGGAACAACCTACATCGTCAAGGTCAGCGGCTCGCTGGCCAAAGTCCGCCTCACCCGCGAACACGGCCGCAGAGGGTGGTACGGAACCAATCTGGCCACCGGGCGCGAGATTCGCATCCGCACCGCCGCCCGCCTCCGCAACGTGCACGCGCAGGCAATCAGCTCCGGCGAGGCGCGCAAGATCGTCGACAACATCAAGTTTTGAAAAAGGAGAACACCAATGCCAACATTCACAATCACCGCTGACAACAACATCACCGCATTTGAAAGCGAAGCGCGTGTCCTGGCGAACACCCCGCCGGACGGCTTCGAAGTAATCGCTACCACGAAGAAGGAGTTCGATAAGGCTACCGCGAACTGGCCCATCGCCCGCTACGCCGAGGTTTGGAACTCCTTCGCGGGCGTACCGCCCTTCGGAGAGATCCAGCCGGTCAAGAAGTTCACTGACCGTAAGACGGCGGCTACCCGAATCTGGAAGACTATCCAGGTGCTCGCAGAAGACCTGCTGCGCGGCAACATCCGCGATACCGAAGCGCCACACGCGCCCGCCCTCGCGCCGAAGAAGGCCAAGCCGTCCAAACAGGCCACCGCCAAGGAGGCCGCGCCCACAGCGCGCGAGGGCAGCAAAAAAGCCATCGTCCTCAAGATGATGGCACGCAAAGGCGGCGCAATTCTCACAGACATCATGGCAACTACTGGCTGGCAGGCGCACACCGTGCGCGGATTCATGGCCGGTACCCTGAAAAAGGCGGGCATGGCCGTCGAGTCCAGCAAGAGCGAGGCTGGCGAACGCATCTACCGGCTGGCCAAGTAGCATCAGTTCGATTCCCCGGACCCGCCAACCCCTACGAGGGCTGGCGGGTTCTTGCGTTGTGGCGATCCCTTCCTCTCTTCCGGGTCCACTCCTCGCTTTGCGGCCACGTCCGCGAACGAATCGCCGTTGGACTCAAGAACCGCATCGATGCCGAGGTTCATCATGCGGCGCACGATCACGTCGCAATACCCGGGCGAGATTTCGCAACCGTAACCCCTCCGGCCAAGCACGTGCGCCGCGGCCATCGTCGTTCCACTCCCCATGAACGGATCGAAGACCACGTCGCCGGCGTCCGAAAATGCCTTGACGAAGAAAGCCACCAGCGCGCGTGGGAACGGAGCGGAGTGTGATCCCTGGCTCGATTCGCTCTTCACCTCGAGCACGTTGCTGGGACGCGCCAGCCCGGTGTGCCTGCCGTCCGAGTCGTCGGCGCCCGGCTTCGCTGCCGCATTTCCCCGTGCCCCGGTGCCAAGTAGTCCGCTACCCGATGTCGATTTCGGATTGTTCGGGGAGTAGTCGAAGCAATCCTCCGATTCGTGACTCACCGCCTCTGCACGGAACTTGATCGATTGCTGCCGGCAGAAGTGGAAGATCGGCTCCCAGGCGTTCTTGAAGCGATTGCCCCACCCGCCAGGGACACCGTTATCTGTCTTGCGCCAACAGAATTCATCCACGAATCGCCAGCCCCACTGCCGCTTGTGTGCCGTCACCAAGTCCATCACGTACAGATTCCGCTCGCCCTCGTCGGCGTGCGCCTTGATGTTAAGGAAGTAGGATCCGTCTGCCGCCAAGACCGACCGGATGCCGGCTGCCACGGCCCGGAACCATTCCACGTACGTCTCGGGCGGTACCGGCTCGAACCCGCTCAAGGCGTCGTACTCGCGCTGCGTGGCGTAGGGTGGCGACGTGATCGCCATGTTCGCCATGGCGCCTGCCATTACCATCTCGACGACGCCCGTGTCCCGGCAATCGCCACAGATTAGGCGGTGCTTGCCGATCAACCACACGTCTCCGGGCTGCGTTACCGGCTGGGCCGGCCGTTCGGGGACATCCTCCTCTGTGATCTCTTCCGCGGGCGCGCTGCCGACTTCGAACAGCGCGTCCAGTTCCTCGTCGCTGAAGCCGACGATGCCCAGATCGAAACCATCCTCCTTCAGGGCGCCGAGTTCAACAGCGAGGATCTCCTCATTCCAGCCAGCGTTCAGCGCCAGCCGGTTATCCGCAATGACCAAAGCCCGGCGTTGGTTCGCGGAGAGGTGATCGAGCACGATAACGGGTACTGCGCTCATCCCCAACTTGCGCGCCGCGGCCAATCGCGCGTGGCCCGCGATCACGACGCAATCATTGCCTACAAGGATGGGGTTCGTCCAGCCAAATTCCACGATGCTGCCAGCCACCTGCGCGATCTGCTCTTCCGAGTGCGTCCGCGAGTTCCTGGCATAGGGCAGAAGCCGATCTACGTTCCAGTTTTGAACCTGCAGTTTGACGTTATCCATTGCGTGTTTGTTTTCACCGTTAAGGTTCACTGCACTAGAGGCGGCGGCCCCTTTCGCTCCCTTGGCGTGCCTAACGCGGCAAGGATGTCGTCTGTGTTTGATGCGCCACCGTCGACCCTAATCCGCGTCCTCGCACTTGGGGTCATTCCAAACTCGCGCTCCCGATTCAGGCAGCGTGACCGCACGCTCTCCATCTGCCTGAGCAAACTTCCGAGCATCGCGGCGTATGGGTGCGGTTCGGGTGAAACCTTCCCGTCCTTATCCTTCCTGGCAATCACATCGCCTGTTTTTTCGATGGATTCGCGCAACTTCGCCGCCCTTTGCGCCAGGCTCTGTGCGATGGCTAGGTCTTCACAGTAGGCCGCCAACGTATCTGCGTCGTGCTCTTTCAATACACCCGAGAAGTCGAGTAGCGGGAGGAGCCGTTTCCATTCGCGCCGCGCCGCCAGCGTCATGTTCCGGCGCGGAGCCGGGTCAATCGAGTTCCCGCGCGGCTCCGCCTCCAATTGCTCGCGGAGCTTGCGCTTGCCCACCTTGCGAGGGTCACCGAGAGCTATTTTCGTTGCGGTCGGAGTTGGTGCAAATCCTTTTCCGGGCACTTAAGATCGCTTCTCCCATTGGGCTAGAGTCGCGGATTTTCGTAGTCTACGCACCGCGTGGTCACCTGGGGAGCCTGCCGCAGAAATGACCATCCCACCGGTCCACTCTTCCCATGGGTCATCGCGGTGCCACAACCGCGCTCCCCGGTGGCTCTCCCTTTACGGCGTCTTTTGGGCGGGGCGGAGGAAGCATATCGTACAAATCATCGTCTGGATCTAGGCTCGCAACTGGAGCAATGCGGGAACGGCTGGCTGGAGTCAGTCCGAACTCGCGAAGGCCGACTGTCACACGCGGCGAGATCCTATCAATTACCGCCAGGAGCGGGTGAATGCGAAGTTCGCCCTCATTAATCACTTTGCCTTCAGCGTTCCTTGACGCTCCGACTCTCACGATCAGTCCGCGTTTCTGCACCTCGCGTTGCGCCACGCTCAACGTCGCAATATCCTGGCAAAGCGACCCCAACGCGATACCCTCGGCCTCGCTCAAAACCCGGCCCTGCAGCAACAACGGAACCATGCGACGCCATTCGCGCTTCGCTTCCTTGCTCAGAAAATCTGGCATGCGCGGCTCTCCCCGCGTGTACCGCTGCTCTTCGTCTCTGAGCATTTGCGAGAGTTTGTGCCGACCCATCTTCCCAGCATCTCCTTCTACGAGCTTGAGAGCTAAAGGCTTAGAGGGCCTGCCGCCGCCACGATTGCCTATTACGCCAGCCATAGTTAAGTTGTTACTATTGTTATAGTACACCAACGATTCTATATTTGTAGTGATTTCCGCTGTTTTCACGGATTCTAAAACGCGTGCTACGGACGGTCTACGGACTAGAAGCACACAGGAAGGAGACCAGCCGGTCGGGGACCTCGCTAGCATTGGCTCCCCGTTCGCGCCCGCGTGCCCCGTGTCGCGCTGGCTGACTCCGAGTGGCTCGTTGGCCCACCCACCGTCACCATCGTGTCCGGTTGTTCCTTTCGCTAAGCAAACGCATGGGCGCCGCCTAGTCCCGCCGATTGACGCTTTGCGAGCTCTTGTTCGGAGGCCCACGCGTATAGGCTAGCGTCGCCATCTGCCCACAGCTCGCCTAGTGGTGACTCGACTCCCGAGCAGCTCAACCGTGGTCAGAGCCAACCGCGGGTTTTCGGCGCGCACATTCCGTTTTCGATTCCGAAGAGTCCAGAGTGGGTCTCGCCACTTCGCCACCCTTAAGGGTGTGGCGAACTAGCGAACTGACCTGTTCGCCGCAGTTCGCCGGGTGGGGGCGGCGAACTGGCGAACTAAACTGAATCAATAGGATACGGAGGATTTCGAGAGCCAGTTCGCCACTTCGCCACTTGCACCGGCGAACTGATTCAAGAAAGGGATAGGTGGCGAACTGGTAAGTCGACCTCACGGTTCCCTTTAATCAGCCTCCCCGCCCACCATCGCGCCGGAGCCATTTCCGGTCCACGAGAGCAACTTCCGATTCTTGGAGCCGGTGGCAATTCGGACCGTTCCGCGCCTGATTTCGGCGTCCAGGAAGGTGCGCGCCCGATTTCGCCCGATCCCTTTTCCCACTGCTATTCCTTCGAACTCACTTTTCATGCTGTTTGGATTCTCCTTCAGCAGGTCGCGCAACCGGTCGGTGTCGGTCTTCCGCCCTTCCGCTTGGTCGACGCAAAATGTACCGTCGGCGTAACGGAGGTGGAGTACGGGCCATACGGAGAAGCGCTGCTTGAAAGGTCGAAGTTCGAGAGTCGAGAGCCGTGCCGGGTCGCCGAGATTTGTTAGCTTGTACCCGATGTCGATGCTGGCCTTGTAGTCGCTGGAGCCGCGGTAGTCTTTGGCCGTCTCGCTCTTGCCGATGTGGTGCAGCAGTATGATCGTCGCTCCCATCGCCGTCAGGGTCCTGTACTGGCCCATGTAGCGGCGAGTCGCGTTGGAATCGTTCTCGTCTCCGGGATGAAAAGCAATCACACTGTCTACGACGATGACCGGCTTCGCCTTACAGCGCGCGACCCACTCAAGGACGATCCCGCTGCAGGCAGAAGGCGGGTCTTCGCCAACCCATTCGCCCCAGATATGGAAGTCGGCATGGGTCTTGATGCCGAGACGGCGGCAGCGCTCGCGGATCGCTGGAAGAGGGTTCTCCTTATCGAGGATAAGCACGGGGCGCTTTGAGGTTGCCCGGCCGGCGAATTCCCGACCCAAGGAGATCGCGTAGCCTGCGGCTGCCACCAAGGTGCTCTTGCCCGCGCCCGGCTCGCTTGTGAGCATGTGCAGCGCGCCCTGTGCGAAGATTCCGTCGACGACCCACTCAATCTCGGCGGCACCGACTGTTTCAAGGTCGGGAAGGTCCTCGATGCGCTTCACGGCCGGCGTCCCTTCTCCGCTCGTTTCGGCGCTCCAGGCATCGATGAGCGCATCGAGTTCTTCGGGGGTCTCGTGTTTCACGACGTCACCTCCGCGCCGTCAATAAGCGAGATCAACTCGAGTTCGCTATGCCCGGCGCGGAACCAGTCCGTGACGTCTTTTATGCCGACTCCCTCCAGTTCCAGGACGACGAGGCGCGCGACCTTCCCGCGCAGGGCGCGAGCGATTCGGCCAGCGCGTTTGCGCCCAGCGTCGTCGTTGTCGGGGATCAGGATCACTTCCCGGCCCTGCAGGGTATCTGTGTAGGCCGGAAGCCACGGCGCATCGGCCCCGCCTGCATTCGTCGTCGCAACGAAGCCCTGGTCGCGCAGTGTTTCGGCATCACGCTCGCCTTCGACAACGAAGACAATAGGCGCGTCAAGCAAGTCAGGTAAGCGGTAAAGCACCTGCCGCTCGCCTTTCCTCCAGATCCAATCGCCTGCTCCGTCCGGGCGTCGCTGTTTGAAGTCCTTCGGCTCATAGCGCACGACCTGATAGAGCAGACTTCCCGCCTCGTCTGTGTAGTTGTAGGTCGCCGTGATGACCCGGCGAGTCTGTTCGCTTTCGCTCCATAGCCCCTGCTGGCGGAGCGCGGCAATGACCTCGGTCTGGCGGCAGCCGGCGTGGCAGTGAACCAACAAGTGTCCGTCCCGTCCGGTGCTGATGCTAAGCGAAGGAGTGCTGTCATCGTGCGCTGGGCAATTCGCCATCCAGCATGAGCCTGAGCGACGGGCCTTGAGTGCACGAGCGAGGGACTCGGCGGTCATGGCCGGACGCCTCTGCCGACGCGGTAGTTCGACCTGATACCCGCAGCAAAGAGAGCTTCGCGGGTCTGGTGTTCCCGTCTGCGAATCATCTGTTCGCACTTATGCTCGTGCGTCAAAGCCCGTTTTCCTGAACGCCGCCCGCAGCCGTCCTATGGCACGGTATACGGTCGCGCGCGACACACCCAGCCGTTGGCCGGTGTCCATGGCCGAGTAGTCAATCAAACACCGAGCCACGGCCCGGTCGAACCGGGAGACGCCAGCAAGGACGCGTCGGACGTCGGCCCGGAGGTTAAAGTGGTCGTCCGGCGTCGGCAAGGCGCGGTCCAGCTCACAAAGTGGCTCGTCCTTCCAACGCAGGCCCCTCATCAGGGAAATCAGCCGATTCGCAACGACTCGTTCAGCGAACGTGCGCCAACCAGCGCGCCGCGAGTCAAAAAGCGGAAGCCTACGCCACAACTCGAGGATCGCTTCCTGTTCAAGGTCGTGCCGGGCATCTCGCGGCAGCCGAAAGACTGCCACGACCTTTGCCGCCCTTACAGCGGCGATGCGTTTACAGTCGGGATAGAATTCCTCAAAGTGCGCCCTAATCACCACGACCTCCGCTCGGCGTCAGGCGCCATCTCGACCTCCATTTCGGTGGGGAGCCCGTTCCGCACTTGGAGTCGACGAATTTCACCGGATTCAACACTGCGAGTGTATTCGAGGAGTTCGGCCACCTGCCTTTTCAGTTCGAACTCACCTGGGATGGTCTTGCGCTTTGCTGTATCAGCCGCGCCGAACTTCACTCCGCGAACAGTTGGGGGCCACGGGGAGAGGACGAGTTCGCCGCGTTCGATTCGCAGAAATTCAAAGCGGCCAAAATCGAGGATGTTCATTGCGACGATAAAGCGCCGTTCCGATGGCGATAGATCGCGTGTTGAAGTAGGTCGGCGGCTCATCGCCCCCTCTCGCTGGCTTGTTGGTTGCTCGACGTAGGAGGATTGCTCGACAGACACCGGAGCGGACAATGGGAACAACATGGACTATCACGGATTGGGTGCGAACCATCCGCTTCGGAAGGAGCAGGATCCGGAGAGGATCCCGCACCGTTCAGCGAAGAATTAGTCCCGATCCACTGAAAGACCTCCTCGAGGTCGTAGCGAATAGCGCCGCCGATCCTGTAGAATTTCGGACCTCCGCCGGCGACCCGCTTCCGCTGCCAAGTCCTACGCTTCACGGCGGTCAACTCTTCGAGGTACATGTCGCTTACAAATCGTCGCTTAGGGTGCGCTTCGGTGCGCGATTGGTGCAGGCTCATGCCAACAGTTTGCGCTTATTCCCACTTGTGTGCAAGAATTTCTAATTGGACACCAATAGGACATTACGACTACAGACCGAGATCGAACTAAGGGACGGTAAACTCGATGTGCCGTTCGAGGCAGGAGAGGTTTACTCCCCGAGAGTCAGGGAGCTGGCCAATGGGAACCTCATCTACACCGCCGGGCCCTTTATTCACGGGCGAGCCACTCGGATGCTTCTGTCTGAGTTCGTGAAGCTTGCGCAAGGCACACCCGCGGATGTGATGCGGTTTGCGCAGCGCTGGGGGGCACTCTCACTCTGCAGGATGCATGGGTTGCCTTTCGGCCATAGTCGGAGTTGTATCGAGAGCCGGCCATTTCTCACTCAGGAAGGCTCTGAGTCGATTGGCCATTGGATACGCACAGCAAAAGGCTTCGAAGCGCTGATAGGGCTCGCCATCGCGTTTAAGAAGCGATCATATGGGGATGATGCAGACTGGGATTCGGTAGAGGCCGCCATAAGCGGGCCAGATTTCCCAAGTGCAACGCCGCACAAGTCCATAATCAAATGGGTGGACGATGAAAGGGAAAGGCTCGCGGTAGCGAGGCTTAGATTCCAAATAGAGGTAGACCGTCTTATCAAGATCGCTAGGATCACTCCCAGGCTTTGGTGGAATCAAAAGCGGGATCGATTCCAGGTAGATTTCGACTCATCAACGTCTCAGACTCCGAACCTACTCTGCGTCCTAACGCTTCAACTGTTGCCCGTCTTGGTCAATCCCGATGGGAGGAAGGGTTTCGCAAAATGCAGCGATTGCGGCAGACCCTATCGTGTCGACCGAAGGCCAAACCCGAACAGACGAAATTACTGCACGAGATGCAAAAAATCGGCTTGGCGTGACTCAAAGCGCGATCAGCGAAGGAAACGGGCCACAGCAGAAGGACTCTAATGTGGAGGTCGTCCCACGGCGTTCATCCTACTAATCGACAGGACGACGTGGAATGTTTTGGTCATTCTCCCGGACACCAATCGCACTTCATCTCGCCGGCTCCCGGCTCCCGTAAATCGACCTCAATATTCAGAGCGCCTCTCAAAACAAGCCCGCTGCGTTAGCCCGGACACTTTTCCAACTTTCTGCGTATATAGTACCCAGAAGCTCACCAGACAGCAGATCGACCGCCAAGCGGAGATCGTTGTGGGTGTCGAAAGACACGACCATGCGAAACCGCCGCAAGCCTCGGACGAATCCAGAGCCTCATAGCGAGGCGCATGCCTTCTCGGAGCCGGACCGCGCGGCGGCGCCGATAGTGCGGATCTTCAGCCCCGCTGAACTCGATCTGGACGATCTGGCCGGGGCAATCCGGTCGCTCCTGGGGCCCAGTGGCCCGCCGCAGATCAGACCGCGCAGACGTCCAACCCCCGACTTGCTTTCCCCCTCCCGAAGAGTGAGTCATGTGGTGGAGGCGAATAAAGCACCCTGATGGCCGTTGCGGTTTACTTGCGCGTCAGCACCGAGGAACAGCGAGAGCGCCAGTCCATCGCGACCCAGCGAGAATTCGGGGAGCGCTACTGCCAACTGCACAGCCTCGCCGTCCACCGCGTCTACGCCGACGATGGCGTCTCCGGGACCGTTGCCATGGACCGGCGGCCGGAAGGCAGCCAGATCATCAAGGATGCGCGCCTTGGCAAATTCGATCAACTGCTGGTGTACAGGCTCGATCGCCTTGGCCGCGAAACACGCCTGATCCTGAACGCCGTTGCCGAACTCGAAAAGCTCGGAGTGAGAATTCGCTCGATGACCGAGGAGTTCGACACGGCCACCGCCACGGGTCGCCTGATGCTGACCATGCTGTCGGGTTTTGCCGCGCACGAGCGCGAGGTTATCCGCGAACGCTCCGTTGCCGGCACCAACCGCGTGGCGGCAGCCGGCGCTTGGATGGGCGGCATCGTGCCGTACGGCTATCGGAAACTGGGCGAGCATCGGGACGCACACATCGCCGTCTCCGAGGACGCGATTCCGGGGCTCGCGATGTCGGAAGTGGAAGTGATTCGCGACGTGTTCCGCATGGCTGCGGTCGAGCGAAAATCCTGCCGGGTCATCGCAACCCGGCTGAACGATCTACGTATCCCCTGCGCCTACGTTCGGGACGACCGGCTCACTCTCCGCGGCAAACGGAAGCAGCGAACTTCCGGAGCGTGGCGCGCGGGCCGGATTCGAGGAATGCTTACCAGCAAGACGTACATGGGGATTCACGAATTTGGTAAGCGGAGCGCCAGCGGTCGGCCCGTCATCTCGCGGGCCGTCCCCGCCATCGTCACCGAAGCGACTTGGAAGAAGGCACAGAAGACGCTCCAGGACAACTTCTTGTTCGGCAAGCGGGGTGCCTCGAACCACTACCTGCTGCGGGGACTGATCAAGTGCGGCCTCTGCGGGCTGACCTACGTCGGTGTCTCCAATGTCCGGCCCAACGGGAAACGAGAGTTCTACTATCGGTGCAACGGCGCCCACTCACCGTCGGTCTATGCCGCAACCGGGCGGTGCAAGTCGAAAGCGGTCCGCGGCGACATCCTGGAACAACAGGTGTCGTCGGACGTGGAGACGTTCCTCCGCAATCCTGAGCCGGTCCTCGAACAGCTTCACGCCAAGTTGGAAACGGACTCGAAGGGTTCTGGCAAAATCAGGACGCGGGTCGCGCGGCTCGAAGGGTTGCTCGCGCAGAAGGCGGCGGAGCGCGGCCGAGTCGTTGGCTTGTACCGCCGCGGCAGACTGAACGAGGCTGAGTTGGACACGCAGATGGACGAGATCGGCAAGGAGGAGACGGCGCTTGAAGCGCAGATTGCCGAGTTGGGCGGCAGGATCGCCGGGGCCGACTCCATCGGTGAGTCCCTCAGCTCTGCGGAGTCGCTCCTGGCAAAGCTCAGGAAACGGCTCGACGAGTCCGTCTCCTGGGAGCAGAAGCGACACTTGATTGAGGTTCTCGTGGCCGGCGTCCGCGTGGATACGGTTGAAGAATGCGGTGTGAGGCAAAGTAGGACCACCGTCACATACCGCTTCAGCGAACCCGGCCATCCGATGCCGCTGGTACTGCCGCAGTCATGCAGTGCTGCAAGGGTGATTCGGATTCCCACCGTACCGCAGACGATCGGGGATCACATTCGGCGGCGGCGGCTGGCGCTGAAGTTGCTCCAGAAGGAGGTCGCTGAGCGGATCGGCGTGGACAAGTGCAGTGTCTTCAACTGGGAAGGGAACACCTCCAATCCGGAGATCGGGTGCATGCCTGCCGTTATTCGGTTCCTTGGGTACAACCCACTGCCACCCGCGACGAACTTGGCCGAACAGTTGCTCCGGCGCCGAACGACGCTCGGTTTGTCGCAAAAGGAGTCGGCGGCTTGCCTTGGGGTCGATCCCGGCACTCTGGCGAAATGGGAGCGCAGCGAGCGGGTGCCTAAGGGTGTATTCCTGGGGCGCGTGACGCGGTTTCTCGATGATGAGAACCGACGCTCGGGCACACGCCGCACAGGTTAGTACCGGATTGGCCTTTCTCGAACGCGGGCAGGCCGACCCGATTGCTGGTGGGAAGGGGATCCGTGACAGCCATCCGATAGGGCGCGCCAGCAGCCCCTCCAGTGGCCAACTTTCGGATTACTAAAATTACTCGGCCAAATCTTTGTTTGCACCTTGGTCTTAAGGGCCGGTTTGAATTTCGGTATAGACGGTCCAATCTGGCATGCGCTGTTAACATCTTCATCGGCGTGGGCATCATGCTTGGCCCGTTATGCCGACCTTCCGGACGAAATCAGGCACAGCAGAGTCCGCTGGAGATGATCGCCCGGTAAGGCTCGCAGGACATCACGAGGAACACGGCGGTTCCACTTCGGTTCCAGCCCCGGTCCTCGTTGTATTCAACACTTTCTCATTCAGTTCGGCGAGATACTCTGCAATCCCTAAATTGAAGTGGTCGTTCTGGAGATCAAGGACGGCGAGAATGAGAGCGTGGGCAAGCAGGAATGCGGCATCCGACTCGTTCCGCTGCGCTTCGGCTTTGAAGGTCAGCTGATCATCGTCCGCTTTCATCCGAGTGAACAATGCCTTTGCCGTGGCGTGAACCTCTAGTGTCGGTACTAGGTAGCAGTTGAGGTAGAGCTTGTCAAATCCGTCGCCCACTTCTGCTGCCATCTCGGGGAGGCTTTTCTTCGTCCATGATCCCTGAAGCCGTGTCGTGCCACACTTTTTGCACATCGTCTCTTGGAACTGACTCTTTGCCTCATCAAATGCGGCCTTGGCCTTCGCAATTTCCTCGGTGGTGAACAGCGGTGCTTCTTTCCAAATCTCGATAGCACGACTCATCACCTTCCACTCGTGGACAGCGTTGTAGTCTACGAATGCATTTGCTTCGGCTGGATGTCTTGATAAGTATTTCGCGGTTACAAGCCTTTCATACATTCCTCGGAGGATTCGCAGAGCTGCGTGGCCGTAGCCGTTCGCGCAGAGGAGCGTGATCTCCATGAATTCCTCTGCGATCAGCCGACCCATAAAGAAGACGACTCGGTCAGCAGCGGAATCAAACGTACACTCTCGGTCGAACACCTGGTCAATTCCACTGCCGAGTTCATCGAACACATCGAAGAACTTCTCTTGACGTTTGACAAACGCATGCTGCTCGTCCTTAAATCCGAACTGCATTAGTGTCAGGCTCAGTTGGTGCGCCATCCAGTCATCTTATCCTGCCGCTACGTCTGACACAGGACGAGTAGTCGTCGTGAGAGCACGGAAGTAGCGAACCAAGTAATTGGGGAACGTTGGCGAAATGGGAGCGAAGCGATCGCGTCCCCACGGGAGTATTCCTGGGGCGGGTGACGCGGTTTCTCGAGGGGAAGAACCGGCGCTCGGGCGCACGCCGGGCAGGGTAGTGCGGGATGGGTCTCTTTTCGAACTGATCGAATCGCGATTCCGGCAGGCGCGCCGCGTTGCAGTTCCTCGCCAACTTCCTTTGCCGACGATCAAGCCCGAACGGCACGACTTCCAAGTATTCGATTCTGCTAACTATTCGGATGGCGCGTATCTCAGCCGGAGCACAAACGTCGTGGAATGCCATTTCCGGCCAACTGTAGGATTACCACTCCACGCGCTGCTTGATCTCCTGCAATATGTGGTGGAGGTCCGTGCCGTGAAGGTCGTCCAACGTCATGGCCGCTGCGATTTCGCCGTTGCGGCCTTTGGAATATCCGGGCACAGTAACGGCCTTGGCATCGTCGGCCAAGGGAAAATGCTGGGCAACGGCAGGTCCGAGAACCGCTTGCACGGCGGCCTTTGAAAAGTAGTTTTCCAGCCCGTATCGTTGAAGCACAAATCCTCTGACCCCGATCGCTTCCAAGCGCTTGCTAAGGGCTGCGCCGACCGGGGAAAGCGGGCGATCCGGGCGGCTCCAGTCTCGGCCGTTATCGCCGTCGGCCACCAGGACTACGTCAAGACAGCCGTCCCACAGGCGCTCGAAAGGGAAATCTGGATTGCCCAGTTCGCTCCAGCCCCCAATCGGCTGAATGACGACATCGTCGCGGTCGCCAATCGTTCGTTGGATAAATCCGCGCAGGGCGGGCAAATCCCTCACGCCTTCACACCAGATTTTCAGTCGTTTTTGTGTCGATTTCATTTGAAGCTTGGACACCACCTTCTTGAAACTCGTCGTCCTTGCAAGCCCAAGGCGGACGCGTTGCCGCGATTCGAGGATACCTGTCCGCTGCCAGGGCCGCCACGCTTTCGGCGTGCGCCGGATCTGAATCGCCATGTTGGCAATGAGTTGTTCTTCGTCGATAGCCGCCATTGCGGCAGTTACCGTCCCTACGACACGAAAGTTCCCGTTGTCGAGGGCAAAGCCGCGTACCCTCTGTAGCTTGTTCCAAACCTCGGGTTCGCGTATTTCGCCGATCCAGTCGAGCGGGCTCGTGTTCGGGAAGTCGACCTCCCCAGCCGCGAGCAGACTTGGATCTCCGATGAGTTGGGAGAGACGGCGCTCGATTGTGGGCCGATGCTGGCGCTTAACCAATTCGTTAAACAAGGTATCCGGCATTCGCGTGACCTTCTGGGTTGCCAAGTCGGCCAAGATATCCGTGCTCTGGGGGAGGTCGAAAAGAGTGAAGAGCGCAGATCGCTGAATCCTTAGATCTTGGCTCAGCGCCCGGTCGCGTAGCGCCGCCGCAATTCCGTTGGTCCAAAGCTTGGTCTCGCGAACCAAGTGGAGAACCGTGTCAAGGGCGCTTGCGTTCAATGCCGTATCGGCGATCATCTTCTCGAGCTCAAGCTGGCCAGCCTGTGTCAAGCCATATTGCCGAACGTGACGTTCGGCGGCTTCGCCTCTGAGACTGGTCAGGCTCTTGATGAGCGGAACATCATTCGCAAGGTGCAACGCATAGCGGGTAATTAGGACCAACAAGCCGGCCAGGAGCCAGGGAATGGAGCAGCTATGGTCGCCGGCCCATTTGATCAATGAAAAGTCCATACTCAGGAATAGGCGGTCGCATTCGGTCGCGAGCCATTCGTTGCGCTCGGGAGACACCTCCGGAAGGCGTTCCTCGTCGAGAAAAAGAGCGGCTCTCCACACGCGCGTGAAGTCCATATCGCCGCACACAATAGCCTGAGTTTGGGTGACTTCTTCTTCCGCCTTAGCGACTTTTTCACGATGCTCCTCTTCCCACGCGAGCCGCCGCGGGTCAGGTTCCGATGGCTTCCGCGGTCTAATCTCTTCGAACGCGGAATAAAGCTTCCCCCGGGCATACATGCGGAGCGCGGCGATAAAGGACTCGTCGCAATCGGTTTCGGCGAGCCATCGGATCGTGGCAGGAGAGGCAAGCCGCACCAGCGTGTGGGTGATCGCTATTACCGGTCGTCCCCGCTTGGCCAATTGCTCAAGTGCTTGACGTACGACCGTCTCATCGCGGTCGCAGTCGGCGATGGCGTCTGCGAGATCTTCGATAAAGGAGTTTCGAAGTTCCAAGACGCGCGCGTCCTCGATCGCAATCAAAGCGCCGACCGCGGCTTCGGCGAGCTCCGCATCCCAAGCTCGGCGCAGCGCGCCGTCAAGGCAACTCGCGTAGAACGTGAACTGGGGGTGATTAATCAAATTAGGTCGGGAGCGAATCATCGAAAGCAGCGAAAGTGCCGTCGGCTTGGGGTCAGTTTGGCGAAGACGTTCATATAAGGAGTGAATATGGGTCTGTGTCTTGAGCGCCTCTCCCATGACCTGCTGGATGACCGTTTCATCCGCCAAACTGCCCACCGCCACGAGCATCGAAACGAAGGCTGGGTCGCTTTTGTCGACGCCGTCAATCAAGTCTGGAATTAGCAAAACCGTGCCGAGCCGCCCGAGAGCGTGAAAGGCCGCGTGCCGGATCGCTAGATCAGTCGCCGTATCGAGCGCCTTCTCGCGTGCAAGCGCCAACGACTCGCGATGTCCGGCCTCGCCGAGTAGGAATAGAGCATTAGCGACGAGAATCGAATCGGTGCCGATCTGGGTCTCCGTCTGAAGTTCCTTGAGCCTTTTCGGCGAGAGGCATTGTGCGAGACGGCTGGCACGGATCTCGGGATGCTGTCGCAGAGGTTCGGCGCGAGTTCGCAGACGTTGATAGAGCGTTTCGCCGATCGTGTCTTTCTCACTTGCCGTGAGCGAAGAAAAAACAGCCTGGAGAGCCAACTCCGGGTGGTGCGACGCGAGGTAAGAACCGAGGTCGGCCCGAAATTCGGCCAAGAACCCGAATGCTGGAATCCATGATGAATTGGGGTTCCGACTGCCTGACAGGAAAAGGTAATCTAAGATGAGAGAGAGAGGGCTAGAGCGAATCTCGGCGGCGGCAAGGAACTCGCCCAGGCTGTGGTGGGGGAAGCAAATGCCGTCGGGCGTGAAGAGAAGCAACGGCGCCACTGAAGCTAATAAGCTGTCCGCCTCCGAACTGGTTCGATCGAGCCGGGAGCGGATCGCGAGTTCAGCCTCCTGCGACGTTAAAGCGTTCCGGGAGGCCAATTCCATTGCGAGTCCCAATGCCCCGGCGGCCGCGATTACGTGTCTGCCACGAACGCGCGTGCATTTTCTCAATGTTCTCCAGATGAGCCTGACAGCTTGGCTGCGCTTCTGAGGCAGGTAGCCCCGGCAACGAAACCTTCGAATCAGCGTTTGAAGGATTGCAGGGTTTGCGGACTCGGTTTGCAGGTCCAGGCGATCAAGTTCTTGGCGGAACATACGGGCGTCAATGCCTTCCTGGTCGCATATCCTCTGAATGTCCAGCGACGCAAGGCCAAGAGTGTGGTAAAGCGAAGCGCCCTCTTCAATGCCGGCGAGAGCTGTGGCTACGTATCCTTGAGTCCCAAAGAGTGCGACCCGCCAGCCGGCGCTTTGGAATTCGTCGAGCCGACCTCGAAAGGAAGCGAGCTCGGCTACACGTACGTGATCCAGGTCGGTTAGAAGACACCAGGCCTGCGATGTCTCCGCTGCAATCCTTGGTGGTGGCAACGCCGCGAGTCGCCTCGATTTCTTGAGGCTGAACGATTTGACGAGATAGCCAGTTTCCGCGAGCTTCGACTCCAGTTGGTTGGCAAGGATCGAGGATGCCGTTCCAGGATCCGAAAGAAAGAGCACTCGTTGCTCCTGCTCAAGCAAATTGCTGGCCGGAGGCCGATACTTCCTCAAGAGACCCGACACACGGTAGTGTTCGTTTCCCGCGCTTTTCTTCCAATCGTCGTGGGAGCAGACCAGGAGCTCAACCGTTCCGAAATCCATCGGGTGACGGAGAAAGAGTTCGAGTGTACAACTCCAAAGACGCCGAATGAGGGAGCCGACGGAACCCGATCGTGGCATGGTCGCGTATCGCAACATGATCTCAGAAATTTCAAGACCAATGCCAGCCATTTCCTTGCTTCCCTATCCTTTCCCCTCCAGTGATTGTTGATGTTGTGGTGGGCGTTAGAGTCTGAGTGACGGCCTGCGTGACTGGGGCTTAAGAATATCTGGACCTCGGCGCCCACCACCATTGCAGCGGGCGACGGCATCGTTTGCGAGCGTGAGCCGCTCCGCCGGACGCCGCTCGTTATGCCATCATCGCCTGCAGTTTCGATTATTCGAATTGAGTGGCGGCCGCCTAGTCGGACATATGGAGCGGCAGGGCCGCTGCAGAATCGACCGGATGACCCACCAAGGGGAAGTTGGTCCCCATCGACCGAGGCGGGGAAGGTATTCTGGTGAGAACAGGCCTTCACACCAGCAAAACGCGGCTGCCCCAAAATCCGTTTTTGTGCCAGCCACTATCTGCTTCCTCGGCTACAATCCGCTGACGTCAGCGGTGTCGATCGAAATGGGAGCGAAGCGACCAGGTGCCTACGGGCGTATTCCTAGGCGGGTGACGGCAGTTTCTCATAATGAAGAACCGGCGCTCGGGCGCACACCGGGCAGGGTAGTACCGCAGTGCTTCTTCTCGAACGCGGTAAAGCCGGTCCCGGTTGCTGGACGATTCGTTCAGAGATTCGATAGGCCGTGCCAGCAGCTGCAAGCGGCAAGAGAAAAATGGAGGCCGGACGCGACTGAGCCGGGGGCTACGTCAACCGCGGAGATGTTCGGACGTAATTACTCGGTGCGTCTAGGCGTATTGTCTTCGGGAAATCTAACTGGTACGGTTGGAGGCTATTTAAAAGGGGACCCGATGACGACGAAGCAACTGCTCGGAAATATGCTTGTTTTAACTATCCTCAGCCCCATTCTTGGTGCGGCTGTTCGCGGAGATAAGGCTGCCTATATTGGCGGGACTCGGAAGGACATCAAGCAAGGGCAGGAGGGCGTTCTAAACCTAGATGACAAGAAGGAGCTCGTATTCTCGTATGAAAAGGGCGGAGCGTTTCGCCTTCCATACGAGAAAATAAAGTCCATGGAGTTTGGGCAAAAAGTTGGCCGACGGGTAGGATCAACAATTGCCCTTGGCATCACCACTCTCGGAATCGGCGCTCTGCCTATGCTTTTTTCAAAGAAGAAAAAGCACTTTCTCACCCTCGCTTACACGAACGAGCAAGGTGAGAACGAAGCGGTAATTTTGGAACTGGCAAAAGGAATCGTACGGACAACTATTCCGGTTCTCGAAGCCCGAACGGGCAAGAAAGTTGACCTTGAAGAAGGCACCGCGAAGCAAGGCAAAGACAAGACCTAGGTACGAAGGTGGAATACCGTGCGGCGAACAAGGCTGAGTAGACCGGAGGCTTAATGGGACGTTTAAGAATACTTTTTGTTGCGATGTTGCTAGTCGTCATCGCGGGACCGGTAGCTGTTATTGCCTGGCAGGCGCCCCCCAATTCTGAGAAGAAGGCGCAGACAAAAGAGCAAACGGTTTACATCACGAGGACGGGTAAAAAGTACCATCGGGATGGTTGCCGGCATCTTCGGAGCCGTATCCCTACGACCCTGACGGGCGCAATAGAGGCAGGCTACACCGCTTGCAGTGTGTGTCGCCCACCAGAGTAGAACGAGAGAGCCAGGCAGCTAACGCTGTCGTTCGCCGTACCAAGCCTTCTCACGTTTCTCCGCACGCTCACAGGCTTTGCCAGCCTGTCCAGCTGATGCCGAACCGGCACGCGAAAAGATCGATAGCAAGCGCGAGAACAGTGCTGAAATGCGGGGCCACTGAGAAGTAGTGGCGCGTGCTCTCTATTCTTCTCCTTACGAATACCCATCCGAGAGGCCTTTCGGAAGGCTGGCGTGAGCCCGCCCGCGCATGTGCGAGCGGACCTAGAAATCAGTGATGACCGTCGGGGCATTTTCCATAGACAAGGACACCCGAAGCGGGAGAACATTATTCATGATCTGTCGATTGCACGTCCCGCTTGTGAAACCTGAAGACGTCATTCCGCACCTCGCTAAACAAGAGCTTCACTGGCGGGCTGGATACTCCGCTCAGGAGCTTGCAGTGGCGTGGTCCGGTTGCCGGAACGATTTTCCGGGAGCGGTACGTGCGGTACTCAAGACCGCTCCCGAGTATGCTCAAGCAGAGTTTGTCGATGGGTTTGTCGAGCGCGAAGTGGAACTCGGATCGCCTGGCCGAAACAGCCAGACCGATCTAATGGTGATAGCCGGTTTGGATGACGAACTCGGGATCATTGCAGTTGAGGGGAAGGTTGACGAGTCATTCGCCGAACTTGTTAGGGACTGGAACAGCGGGCCAGGAAAGCAACGCCGGTTAGAGCGTCTTTGTGAAACTCTGGGACTCAATGCGGCCCGCATCGGAGGTATCCGGTATCAACTGCTTCACCGAACGGCTTCGGCTATCTACGAAGCAAAGCGGTATCGATGCCGCCACGCCCTGATGCTTGTTCATTCCTTCAGCTCTACGCATCGCTGGTTCGAGGACTTCGCGGCCTTCTCGGAGGCCATGAGCCTGCCCATACAGCAGCCCGACGTATGCTCCTCTGTGAAGGCATGCGAAGGGGTGAGCCTCCGCTTGGCTTGGGTGGCCGATAGGCCCTCGCCTGCTTTAGCCGGCCGGCAGATCTTCTAACTTGACGGGCCATCCCGTGGTTGGTCCCATCGACCGAATCTGAGAAATCATAGCTGGCGAGAACAGCCCTTCGCACAGCAAAACGCGGCCACCTGGCAATCCGCTGAATGCCAGCCATTTATCCGCCGACGGCGGCTCGCTCAAAAGACGCGCAGTCTTTGACCGATCCGGATGAGCGGGCGGAAGAAGGTTGCCACCCCCACAATTGAGAGGGGGGCGCTATCAACTATTGAAGGCATGGTTGAGAAGAGAGGCAAAGAGATGTTCGGCCTGCTACGCTGTTCGTTCGCATGCCTAACGCGAAGGAGCTGCAAACTGCTTTCGCATTTCAATGTTGAGGTAGATTATATGGGATTGAGAGGATGCTATCGATGTTACGTCGCCGGTTGTTTCTGCAAGGCAAGTTGAGCTTGCCGTTTTTCGCGGGTTGGTTCGGGCAGGGTCGCGCGGCAACGAAGCCGCGGCGAGATTTCTTCCAGGAACTGAAGGTTCGTCCTTTCATCAATGCCGCAGAGCCCTTCACGGCACTCAGCGGCTCGCTCATTCCCGCCGAGGTGATCGAAGCGTGGCAATACGCCGCCGGGCGCTCGGTGCGGCTAGACGAAGTACACGATGCGGTCGGAGAGCGGATCGCGAGCCTAATCGGTTGCGAAGCAGCGATGGTGACCGCGGGGGCCGCGTCGGGCTTGACGCTCGGCACGGCCGCCTGCCTCACGGGTTTGGATCGCGACAAGGTTCATCGCCTACCCGATACAACCGGCATGAAGACAGAAGTCATCATCCAGAAGTCGCATCGCTACGGATATGACCATGCCGTGCGTAACTGCGGCATCCGCTATGTGGAAGTGGAATCGACCGAAGAGTTGGAGCACGCCATCGGTCCCAAGACGGCGATGCTGCACTTCTTCAACACGAATGAGCCGGTGGGCCGGATCAAGCTGCCGGAATTTGCGCGGTTGGGCAAGAGGCATGGCATCCCAGTGCTCAATGACATCGCCGCCGATGTGCCGCCGCTCGCGAATTTCTCCAGGTCCCTTCAGTTGGGCTGCGACCTTGTTACGGTATCCGGGGGCAAAGGATTACGGGGACTGCAGAGTTGTGGGCTGTTGTATGGGAAAGCGGATCTCGTAAAGGCCGCTCGCCTGAATGGACCTCCCAACAGCGACGCCATTGGGCGTGGGCAGAAAGTGAACAAGGAAGAGATGCTCGCCATGATGGTCACACTGGAACTCTACTTCCGGCGCGATCACGATGCCGACTGGCGCGAGTGGGAACGCCGGGTGAATGTGGTGCGCAAAGCCGTATCAACGGTCAGTGGTGTCTCGAGCGAAATGTTCGTTCCCGAGATCCACTATCGCTGCCCGCACGTGCGCGTGCGCTGGGACGAGGGAAAGCTGGGACTGACCGTAGCGGGCGTCATCCAGAAACTGCGCGAAGGCGACCCGTCCATCGAAATGCGGCCAAACAAGGAAGACGGCCTCGAGATCGGCGTGTGGATGCTGGAGACGGGCGAGGTGGATATTGTGGCGCGGCGCGTAACCGAGGTCTTGAGGAAAGGATGAATCCAATGGCGCGGAGAGCCATGTACCTTCTCGCGGGGTTCCCCGCGTTTTATCGTGCCGCCGACTCCGGGTTGCCGGCTACGATCCGAATACACGGCATCGGCGTATCTGGATCGGATCTGTCCCCAAGACAACGAGAGCGCTACTGAGGCTCCGTTGAGGCACACAACCCGCCAGCCCTAAAGTCGGTCGGAAGAAAAGGATACTAAATCACGTGACAAAGGAAAAATCGCAAATTGCCATTCTTGGCTGGGGCTCCCTCTTGTGGGAACCGGGCGACGACTTCGGCAATTGGATTGAACGCTGGAACCTTGATGGACCCTCACTCCACATCGAGTTCTCCCGAATATCGGGGACGCGCGATGGGGCTCTTACTCTCGTGCTCGACGCCAAGAACGGCACTCCGGCGACAGTTGCCTGGTGCTTCAGCAAGCGGGCGCAACTTGAAGACGCCATTGCAGACCTGCGCTGCCGTGAGAGCACGAACCTCGCCAACATCGGCCATATTAGCCTCTCTGAAAAACCATCCCCACCAAACGATCTTGAGAAAGCCATCATCGACTGGGCCACGGAGAAGAGACTGGACGCCGTCGTTTGGACGGCGCTCAAGAGCAACTTCGAAGAGAAGGTAAAGAAACCCTTCTCGACCGGCAACGCAATTGCGTACATAAGAAATCTGTCGGTCGGCGGCAAAGTGAAGGCCGCAGAATACGTGTGGAAGGCCCCTGAATTCGTCCGAACGCCTCTTCGTTCCGCTTTGCAAGGGGAACCGTGGTTCTCGGAAGCCGCACCGACCCCTGAGAAGCGTCAATAAGCGGCGTCACCCGTCATTCCTTCAGTGTCGGCGCGGCCGTATCCGGGACGGGTCGGAGCCGCCTGACCTGCCCGGTGGCAGAAGTCCTTATGCGAGCCGCGAGGCCAGTAACAGGTGCGAATCCTCAAGCTGGGGTCTTGCCGGCCACCAAACGCAACGGTCGTCCGGAAAAAGGTCTAGTAGAATCAAGAAGATGTGATATTTCCGTTGGCTCTCCACGTTGGACACATTTCGAACTCTTGCAGCCCTAAAACGCGCCGCTCGAACCGACTTAAGGCGTTCCGTGCGTTCAAGCTTACTTCGAAAACTCGCTGCCCCGTCCAGACTGGGCACCCACGTGGGACGAATCTCGAACCGATTCTTCGAGTTCGGCCGATTCGCCACTGCGGCTCAACCTGCTCTGACCAAGTGCGTTACACTGATCGATCCACGCGCATCGTCCAGCCGCGCCTCGCGACGACACCTACGGAGTCAATAGCTCGATTATTTGTTCCTTTGACTTGACCTGATCCTCGTAGTCGCCTTGAGAATAGGAGATTAAGACTGTTTCCCATTCTTCCTGTTCGAAACTGAGTCGGAACGCTCCATATTGTTGGATCGTCGCCTCGACCCTGTCAAAAACTGATGGCGAGACGTCTGGCCATCGGACGGCCGCTTCCTCGATGCCCATCTTCCGCAACTCACAACAGAAGACACGAAAGTAGCGAAGGCTGTCCTGGTATGGGCGAGGCGACGTAGCGAAGGCAGAGAAGTTCTCAAAATCTAGAACGTATCCTGATTCCGCGGCAGCTCTTCGTAGCTCGTCATAGAGCAGCAGGACTTCATGCGGTGATCTCGCTGAGGTGTACGCTGCAACGAACAGCGCACTGGTTTTGTGATCGTGCAAAGGACAATCATCGGGAATTTGTTTCGGGAATTCCCTCCAAGCTTTGATCGCGCTCGTCATCGAACCTAGACTATTTCGAACTGCGTTCACGGCGTTATACGCCTCGGAGCCAAGGCTCTGATATACATCAAAATCAATGTTCTCAAGAACTCCCTTTTCAAGTTCAAAATGCATCGGGCCGACTTCTATGTTCCAAGCTCGACCGTTAGCGGTACACCTGACAAGTTGTCCAGTTCCTGCGAGAACCCAATCCATCAGCAAAACTTTAATAGCCTGTAGTTCATTCAATGCCAGCCGAATGTTCTCGAGCTGCGCCCGCGTTTCTTGTAGACGCGATTCGAGACGTTTGGTTGAAGCCGTAGTCCTCCATCGATACCATTTTTGTTCGGTCCTGGCTAAAGCGCGAACATCCCCCACCAATGCCGTTTTCCTCCCAGCCTGTTCAACGATGCGGCTACGTATGGCTTCGCAATATTTTCCGAGCGCAGAGCTAGAAATAGCAGACAATATTTGATGGTGAATGGGCTCCCAGAATTGCTTGTGCCGTTCCACGCCGCCTATGTCAAGGAGCGAATGCCCCCGATGAAATCGGGAGATGTGTTCAAAGAAGGCCTCATCCTTGAGCGGTAGCATCTCTACGAGGTCCTTCGCCATCAAGAAGGCCAGTTCGCTCTCAGTGACCGGAAGTACGACATCCAGACGATGTCCAGTGTAGTTTCCGCAGTTCGAACGCTCACGCCAAATGATTTTGTCGAGAGCCCGATGTTTCCCGTACGGTCATTGCACCATTGTATAGCCGGTCGGGTTCTTGCGCGCCTGGTGCCGTCGTGGTTGCGCAGGCGCCTCCGCATCTCATCTGCAAGGCCGAAAGGTTTCGGCCCGCTCGTTCATTTCGCGGCGCCCAGCTGCGCTGCGGACGCTGAGCAACTCGAACTCTGGTGTTTTCCTAAACACCCCAGCAAGGACTCGAACCTGATAACAAAGAACTTAGCGTCCTCTCGCGAGCCGCGTCTTAATCAAGTCAATACGTTGATATCTGGCTCCCCACCCTGGACGCATTTAGAACTTTTGCAGCCAAAATCCCCCTTTGCTCGAACGACTATAAGTTCTTTGCCTAGCGGAATATCTGAACAAAATGCCGACGGTGTCCAGTTTGAGTACCCGGCGTGGATGCATCTCGAACATCGGCGCTGACGCGACATGATGTGATTGGGGTGGCATGCGCAGTCGCTGGCAGGACTGCCGCCCTCGATTCATCACGGAGGGCCGCCCAGATCCTCTGTTAGACTGAAGCCTACCCAAATGACAGGGAACACGGCATGGAGGCGGCCACGAGTCATCTTGGCCCAGAGCCTCGGTCGAGATTTTGAGCGTGCTTGTCTACCCTTTCTCCGCCTCTTTTGGCCTGCAACCTTGCAGGCTATCGCGCTCAAGAAATGGGATAACCAAGGGATTGATCTACTCTGTCTGGCGGAGGACGGACAGATCGACCTTGCCGTTCAGTGTAAGACTTCGCAGAAACCCGACCTTAGCAATGCTGAAATCAGTGACGCCAAAGCGTCTTTCGAGAAGTTTCGAAAGGCTGGACACACATGCGATACCTACCTCTTTCTGATTAACGGAGACGGCAGAAATCTAGATTACAACGATGCTATCGAGAACGAACTTCAGAGCCTGATCACTGATGGCAAGGCAAAACGTGCCGAGTTCTGGCCGCGATCGAAACTGCTTAATCACGCTTTCGCGCGGATGAAGCAAATTCTTGTTGCCGCCTTGCGACAACGCGCTGCACAGCGGCAATCGGAATTTCATCAACTCTTTCGATTCGGACAGGTGTATTTGCCCCTCGTTCCTGTCAAGGAAGAGCAATTGGTCCTCAAGGCGGGCTCACCTTGCACGCGTAAGAATGTTCCTACAGGTTCAGCGCGATCCCTCACGGCGATTCTCCACGACAGCACGAGGGCACGCTGGACACTTCTCACGGGCACGTTCGGTGCCGGCAAGACTACGGCTGCATTAGAGGCGTCCAGCCGTGGTCTCTACACTTCAATCTTCGTCGCCGCGTCAGAATTAGGACAACGGGCGAAACGGCAAGGAATCGCGACAATTGGTCAGGAGATCGCTGACACGTTGCGAATCTTTAGTGTGGATGCCGATCCGATTGAGGGATTTTATGTTCTGGAAGAGAAGGACGAAGAAGCGTTCACGAATCTGGCAGGCCCTGCCTTGGCGAGTTTGCTTCGAAGCGAAACGCCTGACCATATCCTTATCATTGATGGTTTGGACGAGAACCGCCTTTACCTTCACCCTGATGGGCTTCAATTGCTCAACAATCAAATTGCAGACCTTAAGTGTCCTATTGTTCTGACCACGCGGCTGGAACATCTAAGCTCCATGTTCGGCAATTTCGAGACGCTTCTGGAAGGCTTGGGGTCCGGGCGGCGCAGCGCCACGCCAGCTCGCCTCCTGACGCTCGAACCATGGACACCTGACGAGGTGCGCCTATTCATTGAAACAGCGCGACAACAGGCGAACACCGAGGATCAAGCCGCTTTGACGCTGTTTTCCAGCGCATTGGATGACGGAAGCTTGGCGCACCTCTATGGAGATCTGCCCTTTCATCCACTCTTCCTTCAATTCATTCTCGACGATGTCTGCAGCGATGGACTAAACACACGGCGACGCACCGAGCTTGTCGGAGCGTGGGTTCGCCGCAAGATTTCGCGTGACATCCAGCATCACGGTGCTCCGGTTGATCGTGCAATAGATCGCTATCAAATAGTTGACGGGATGATGCTCCTTACGGAGGGCGTCGCCGCGGCGATGACCGCAAAGGGCACAGAGATTCAATTGACCGAACAAATTGATAGCCGCCTCGTTGAGCAACTTTCTGCAACCATCTTCAGTGTCGAGATTCCGATTGCAATATTGCTGCTCTACGGCTTCGTCGTGCCCGTGGACTTCCGCAGAGGGAGCCGCCTCGAAGTGCGTTTCGTACTTCGGGTGGTGCAGGAGTACTTTCTGGCGCGCCACATCAAACGTGCCAGTCTGTCGCCCGACCTCTATCCCGCGAGTATTCAGGAACTGGTGCGCGACCTGCCGGACGACTGTCTCTAGGCAGTCAATTGATGCTGGTCGATCTGCTGAGTTGCCAATTCGCTGAGGCACCATCGAGAGCCTGCAAGTCGCGATCGCTTGGGTCTAGAACGATGGTCGGTCCTACAGATCCACTCGACGTTTCATACCCCATTTAGGACTCGAACCTGAAAGCAAAGGAGTTAACGCTCGTGGCTTTCTGGTGGCCCCTTGTTCTCAATGAGTTGGTATTTGGCTCCCCAAAAAGTCGGTTTTCCAACTCCGTCTCGACCCGCAAGCACCTGAAAATACGGCACGTATGGTCCAAGAATTCAAATTGGAGACAGCCGTCGGCCCAGGAGTTGAATCGTGCGGGCACGGTCTCTTCTTGGGCTAACCGACCGTCTCAGAAAGCGCCAACCGGTGCCAGAGTACTCACTCCGACCAAGTAAGGCAGATGATCCGCTCTCGCCCAGAGATCTTCCAGACTCAACTCGTTAAAGAGCACCAGAAACCTCGTCAGCCCCGACCGCGTCCACACCTGGACGGTGAAGAAGTCCGCTGTTACGATCACCTCGCAGTGCCGGCTCAGGAACTCTTTTCATGTCGTCTTTCGGTTGCGCCCCGGCGCGAGTTCCAAGCCGTGCTCCTTCGCTCCCGAAAAACGTGTAGTATACAAGGGAATAGATTGGGCGATTGTGGCCATTTGTCCGAACTGTCCGAATATGGGCCTTCTATCCAAGGTTCGAGAGCAGGAGATAGCCGGAACCGTGATCGGTCATCCGGACCAGGGAATACTCCACTCGCGAGTCGGCAGCCCCGGTGGTGGTTTGCCACGCGTGACATTTCTTTTGGAGTCCCCGACCCGCGACACGTGGGCAATGGTGTTTGCGGGTTATCTGCTAGCACCTATTTCGTTGGGCGATTATGTGATAGTGCGAGGATTTGAGCGCGGAAAAGGCAACTTTGCCGCGCGCGAGATTTGGCTTCGCGGACGGCAGAGCAATGGGGTCTTGGTCTCCGTCGACCCCATGGTGAAAATTGCCGGGGGTGGTTTCTTTTCGCGTTGAGCCGACCATGTCTGATCGACCGAGAGGAACAGGAGAACGACACCCTCTTCCGGAGCAAGGGATCCATTCGGCTCCAGAGCCGGTGGTCGATTTCAACGCAGTACTTGACGATATGCGTCGCAGTTGGTTGGACGCTTGCATTGGTCAGCGGCCTTCTGCGTTACCGATGCCGCTCGCCCAACTCGTGCGTCTTACCGCATTGCCACGCCTTGAGATCGAGGACAACGATCCAATGCCGGCTCTTCTACGCGAAAGGCTGTTCTTCACTGCTCTTCATGGCTTAGGGTCGTCTTTCGTATTCCGCTTCGAGCAACGTTCTGGGGAGTTGCATGTTCTGTTGGGTGCACTCGGGTCAGCCGCGGGGATCGAGCAGGCGCTTCAGTGTCATTTCCCCGGAAGTCGGCACGAAACATGCCAGCCGTCACCGGTGCAACGTGGGCCGGCATCCCTGATTCTGGGCACACCGCAGAGCCTGGAGGCGGTGTCAGTCGGCGCCGCTAAATCGTTCCCCGATCTCGGGTCTGTGGCGGCCGCCTTGCGCGACCGCGATTTCACCTTGAATATCCTAGCGAGGCCGCTGGACTCCAAACAGG
>CAMDED010000010.1 GCA_945893365.1 Candidatus Sulfopaludibacter sp. SbA3
GGCGATCGAGGAACCCGTTTCCAGCCGCTGGACTGCGACCGTTTTGACCTCACGTGTGAACTTCCGTCGAGACAATCCCATGACTCATTTTCTCCATTCAATGAATTTTGAGTCTTAACTGTTTGTCTCAAACCATGAGGCAACTCCACACAGATTCCGGCGATTTTCAGCGGAACTGGAATCGCTGAGTCCCTCTGAGCCGCAGGTTGTCAACAAAGGCATTCCACGCGACAGTCCCCAACACCCCCAACACGGCGGGCGAGACATCCGCCCGCGAACTGCGGTAGAATCCTGAATCGAAGAGGAAACGCTACTATGCGCCGTCTTGCCCTATGTCTCCCACTCTGCGCTCTCGCGCTATCCGCTCAAACGAAGAAAATTGTCGTCTCGGGCTCCGACCCCGAGACGCTTAAGGAATTGCGAGCCGCCTCCACCAAGGCGAATATCGTTCAAGTCACCGCCGACACCGTGATGAAGGAAATTGCGGATGCCGACGCCTATATCGGCGCCATCAAGCCGGCGGAGGTGCGCGCCGCCAAGAAACTGAAATGGGTCGCCATCATGAGCGCCGGCGCCGAAACGGTGTTGCACAAGTCCGGCGGAACCGATCTTCGGGACAGCGACATCATCCTCACCAATAACCAAATCGTACAGGGTCCCGAGATCGCCGACCACGCGCTTGCGATGTTGCTGATGCTTTCGCGCGGACTGAACAAATCGTTCCTGAACAAGCAGAAGGAGATATGGCAGGCGCGCCCCTACGGCGGCATTGAGCTTGCCGGAAAAACCGCGGTCATCATTGGAGTCGGCGGTATCGGACAGCAGATTGCCGTTCGCTCCTGGGCGTTCGGCATGACCGTGATCGGCGTCGACCCGGAAGACATCCCGTTCTCGCCGTTCATCAAGAAGGTGGTGAAACCGGATCAACTCGATGAAGTGATCCCGGAAGCCGATGTCGTCTTCATCTCCGCGCCGCATACGGAAAAGAGCCACAAGATGATGGGCGCGAAGCAGTTCGACATGATGAAGAAGAATTCCTACTTTATCGCCGTCAGCCGCGGCGGAATTTACGACATGGGCGGCCTCGTGAAGGCGCTCGACGGCAACAAACTCGCGGGCGCGGGCGTCGACGTGACCGATCCGGAGCCGCTTCCGCAAGGCCATCCCCTGTGGAAGTTCGACAACGCGCTGATCACGCCGCATATTGCCGGCCGCTCCGACAAGGACCGCGCGCGCATGGTGGGCACGATCCAGGAAAACATCCGCCGATTCTGCGACGGCAGGCCGCTCATCAACCAGGTCGACAAGCAGAAAGGATACTGATCCGGCATGAAATCCGACGCACTCAACAGACGCGGCTTCCTCGCGGCCGCGGCCGCCGCGTTTCCTCTCGCGGCGGCGCTCCCTCTTGCGGCCCAGACGCCGCGCGATTGGAGCGGCCAGAATCCGGCGCGCTATCCGGAGCCCGACGTCCTGGTGCTCGATCCGAAATTCAAGAAATATAAGATCGGTAACACTCCTATCCAGCGTTTGGCCACCGGGTACATGTGGGCCGAGGGTCCGGCCTGGAACGGGGTGGGCCGCTATCTGGTCTGGAGCGACATTCCGAACAACCGGCAGATGCGCTGGCTCGAAGAGGACGGCCACGTCAGCGTCATGCGGCAGCCCGCCGGATACAGCAACGGCAACACGTTCGACTGGCAGGGCAGGCAGCTTTCCTGCCAGCATGGCGGACGCCAGGTGGTGCGCTACGAGCACACGGGCGCGACGACGGTGATCGCAAAGGAAGCGAACGGCAAGCCGCTCAACGCGCCGAACGATGCCGTGGTGCATCCCGAGGGCGACATCTGGTTTACCGATCCCGGGTATGGAATTTTGTTGAACTACGAGGGCAACGTGGCCCCGATGTCGCAGAAGGAAGCCATCTATCGCGTGGATGGCAAGAGCGGACAGATCGCCAAGGTGTCCGACGAGTTGTACAAGCCGAATGGTCTGTGCTTCTCGCCCGACTATAAGAAACTGTATGCCGCCGATACGGGTTCAACGCATTATCCGCAGGCGAA
Source organism: Candidatus Sulfopaludibacter sp. SbA3 (assembly GCA_945893365.1). GTDB lineage: Bacteria > Acidobacteriota > Terriglobia > Bryobacterales > Bryobacteraceae > SYKU01. The sequence goes on from CAMDED010000010.1 coordinate 2,064, forward strand.
GAACATCGTGCAGAGCTGGGACGTTGTCGACGGCAAGAGTCTGCGCAACGGAAAGCAGTACGCGTCCATGGATCTCGGCGGCAAGAGCGGTCTGGCCGACGGCATTCGCGCGGATCGCGACGGCAACGTGTGGGTGGGCGCCGGGTGGGTAGGCGCGGGATACGACGGTGTGCACATCTTCTCGCCCGAGGGGCAGCGCATCGGACAAATTCTGTTGCCCGAGATCTGCGCGAATCTGTGCTTCGGAGGCCGGAAACGCAACCGCCTGTTCATGATGGGCAGCCAGTCGTTGTACGCCGTGTATACCGAAGCTCTCGGCGCGGGCTGCGCGTAGGGTTCAGCGGCCGGGCGGCGGCTCCGTTCGGCGCTCACCGCGCGGGATCCGTCCACCCGGTCGCGCAACCCGAGAGAGTAATGGATCTTGTGGCGCGACGCGAGATTGCCCCCACTTGCTCTGGAGCGTTGTTTCAACTTCGGGATTCAGGCTAAGAGTCGAAGGGTGGTAAGGCGGGTCTACTATGGATTCTTCGGCGAAAGTGCGTGCCCAACAGATCGCGGTCACCCCAACAAAGGGAAAGGCTGCGCGAGAGTGTGCGTGCGGATGTGGGGAGATGACGAAGGGCGGCAAGTGGCGACCGGGACACGATGCAAAGTACCAAAGCATGATGAAGGGACCGAAGGCAGGGAAGGCAAATAGGCGCTTGATAACTGTTTCAGATCCTTCGGAAGTCGCGCCGCTTGTGGAGCGTCTCGGTGAAATGGCTGCGCTCGCGGCTGAGGCACTGGCAAAGGTAACGGCGGGTGGGTTTACTGGGCTGGAGGTGCTTCGCAAGATGAAATTCGATGCGATAGGATGGCATCCTTTCGACGATCCGGCGAGGCCTCTGAATCTGATCGAGCAAGTCAATCAGACGTGGACCTGCCTGGTGAGCCTCAAAGCGCTCCCGTTTCTATTTGATTGGCATCCCGATGTGGGCGGATTTCAGCTCAATCTTGCTACTCAGGGTGGTACGGACATTCTGAGCGTGTTTCCGGATGCCGTAGCGGCGGAGGGATTCGCGGCGGTGACTTTAGACAACAATCGGAAGTTGGAAAAGGATCTGAAGAAACTGAAGCAGGAGCATCCGAAGGCGAAGGCGCGTTATGTGTTCTTCGCTGCGCCGGGCGTCAAACACGGGCGCCAGAACGCCCGAGAAAAGTACGGCATCAAAGTATGGAGTGTTGATGTCTGAGTCTGCTATCGTCTCGTGTGAAATGGCTACCGTGTGCGTACGGACCACCTTACGAATGGTGGGCGCATCGAGGTCGCGCAACGTATGGTAGGGCATTCGAACGCCAAAACGACCTGGCTTTACGACCGGCGTAACGACGATATCAGTGTGGTCCAAATCGAGCGGATCGGGATTTGAAAGGCTGGCGAGAAACAATGGGCATGCGGATTTTGCGTAACGGCGGATTATATTTTCGGAAGTGCTCTTACCGGCGCGGGGTACGATGGCCGGAATGCCCGGCACGGAAGACGGCGTTCAACGCATGCGGTCGCCCGGCTCAAAGGGCGGGCGTGCGCGCTGCATCGCCGCTGGTCTCCTTCCGCGTGAACCACGGATACAGCAGCGGCAGCAGGAACAGCGTCAGGCCCGTCGAGGTTACGAGGCCGCCGATCACAACCGTCGCGAGCGGCCTCTGAATCTCGGCGCCCGCCGAGGTCGATAACGCCATCGGCACGAATCCGAGGCTCGCCACCAGCGCTGTCATCAGCACCGGCCGCAGCCGCACTCCCGCTCCTTCCAGGACCGATTGGCTCATCGCCATGCCTTGCATCCTCAGCCGATTCACGGAACTCACCAACACGATGCCGTTGAGCACCGCCACTCCGAACAGCGCGATGAAGCCGACCGCGGCCGACAGATTCAAATTCATCCCCCGCGCCCACAGCGCCATGATCCCTCCCACCAGCGCGAACGGCACGTTCAACAATATGAGCAACGCCTGCGGCGCCGAGTCGAACGTCGCGAACAAGATGCCGAAAATGATCAGGACCGTGAGAGGAATCACGAGCGTCAACCGCTTCATCGCGCGTTCCTGGTTCTCGAACTGCCCGCCCCAATCGAGCCCATAACCCGGCGGCGGCGATACCTCTTTCGCCATCAACTCCTGCGCCTCCTTGACGAAGCTGCCGAGGTCGCGTCCCCGCACGTTGGCCTGAGCCACGATTCGTCGCTGGCCCTGCTCCCGCGTGATGATTTCCGGCCCCCGCGCCACTTCGACGCGCGCCACTCTCCCCAGCGGTATCCGCTCACCGGCCGGCGCCGTCAGCATCAATTGGCGGATCGATTCCACTTCTTCGCGATACCGGTCCGGCAGCCGCAGCACGATCGCAAACCTCCGCTGGCCCTCGATCATCTCGGAGACGGGGATGCCTCCGACCACGGCATCCATCACCTCCCGCACGCCGGATACATTCAAGCCGTAGCGCGCGAGCGCCGCCCGGTCGACTTCCACGCGCAGCTCCGCCACGCCCGACACGATCTCCATTTGAACGTCGGCCGCGCCGCGGATCGAATTCAGCACGTGCGCCGCCCGCGCCGCGAGCCGCTCCAACACGCGCGGGTCTTCACCCGAGATCTTCAGCGCCACGTCCGCCTTCACGCCCGACACGGTCTCATCCAGCCGCATCGCCATCGGCTGGGTGAAATTGAAAGCCATCCCCGGCACTTTCTCGAGCGCCAGCGCCAGCGCGTCGATCAGTTCTTCCTTGCGCTTGAAACGGGTCCACTGCTCGTAGGGCTTCAGCAGCACGTAGATGTCGCCCTGATAGATCCCCATCGCTTCCGTGGCCAGGTCCGGACGCCCAAGCTTCGTCACCACGCCCGACACTTCCGGAAAAGCGCACACGATTTTCTCGATCCGCGTCGACATCGCCACCGACTCGGTGAGCGAGATTCCCGGGAGCTTACGGCTCTCAATCAGGATCGAGCCTTCATCCAGCCGCGGCATGAACTCGGTCCCGAGCGACTTGAGCGAGCCGATGGTCGCGATGGAGACGGCGATTGCGATTGTGATGGTCGCCTTCGCGTGCCGGAGGTGGAACGCAAGCGTCCGCTCATAGCGGCGCCGCAGCCAGTGGAACCAGTGTTCCCCGTGTTCCTTGGCGCCCTTGCGCAGCGCGAGCGAGGCCGCCGTCGGGATCACCGTCAGCGCCAGCACCAGCGACCCGAGCAGCGCCGAGCACACCGTCACCGCCATCGGCCGGAACATCCGGCCTTCCAGTCCTTCCAGGAAGAAAATAGGCAGGTACACGGCCATGATGATGAGGACGCCGAACGTAATGGGCCGCGCCACCTCGTGCGCCGCCTCGCGGATTTGCCGATGCGCGTCGAACCGGTCCGGCGAGGCTGGGTCCGGATGTAATTGCCGCACCGCGTTCTCCATCATCACCACCGCGCCGTCGACGATCATGCCGAAGTCGATCGCCCCCATCGACATGAGGTTCGCCGAGATGCCGAAGACCCGCATGCCGATGAACGCGATCAACATCGACAGCGGGATCACAGCCGCGACAATCAGCGCCGCCCGCACATTGCCGAGAAACACAAGCAGCACCACGATCACAAGCGCGCCGCCTTCCACCAGGTTCCGCTCCACCGTCCGGATGGTCGAATCGATGACCGAGGCCTGATCGTAGAACGGCACGATCTCCACGCCCTTCGGCAGCGTCAGCGACGCGAGGCGCCGCTTCACCCGCCCGATGACCTCCTTGCCGTTTTCGCCCTTCAGCATGATCGTCATTCCCGACACGGTTTCGCCCTTGCCGTCGCGCGTCACCGCGCCTTGCCGCGGCATCGGCCGGACAACCACGCTCGCCACGTCCCGCAGCAATACCGGGGTGCCGGCTTGGGCCAGAACGACGATCTGTCCCAACTCGTCCATATTTTTCGTGCGCCCCAGACCTCGCACGGTGTATTGCTCGGCGCCGTATTCGATGAATCCGCCGCCGAAATTCGTATTGTTCTCCCGGATGCGTTCGTAGATGCCGCGCAGCGTCAGGCCATAGCGCTGCAGGGCCTGGGGATCCACTTCCACGTGATACTGCCGGGTCTCGCCGCCCCAGGTGTTCACCTCGTTGATGCCGGGCACCGTGCGCAGCTGGTTCTTGATCTGCCACTCGTGCAGCGTTTTCAGGTCCATCGCGGACAACCCGCCGCCGCGCAGCGTGTACTGATAAATTTCGCCGAACGCCGTAGCCACCGGTCCCAGCCGTGGCTCCACGCCCTCCGGCAGCCGGGTCCGAACTTCCTGCAAACGCTCGTTGATCAGTTGCCTCGCGAAGTACGTGTTCACCGAGTCGTCGAAAATCACCGTCACCATCGACAAGCCCAGCTTCGACACCGAACGAACCTGCTCCATTTTCGGCAGGCCCATCATGGCCGTCTCAATCGGATGGGTAACCAGCATCTCCATCTCGGACGGCGCCATGGCCGGACTCTCGGTGGTGATCACGACCTGATTGTTCGTCAGGTCCGGAAACGCATCCACTGGAATGCTCAACATCGCCACGATGCCGGCGGCCGCGACGGCGGCGAGTCCGATCATGACGAACAACCGGTGCCGCAAGTGGAAATCGACGATCCGGGCGAGCACCCTATTCCTCCGCCATCGACGATTTCATCAGTTGCGACTTCAGGATGAAGCTGCCCCGGGTTGCCACACGTTCTCCCGCTCGAAGGCCACTGAGCACCTCGCGCGCGCCATCGAGCGGACGCCCCAGATCCACTGCTCGCGCCTCGAACAAATCTGCCGCCTTCCGCACGAAGACGACGTTCTGGCCTTTCACTTCCTGAATCGCAGCTTCTTTGACGAACAGCGCGGGGTGCGTTGCGCCGAGCGACAACTCCGCGGTCGCATACATCTCCGGCTTCAACAGCCCCGCGGCATTCGGCAGATCGACGCGGACCTTCACCGTGCGCGTGGTCTCGTCGAGCTGCTCTCCGATGCGCGTCACTCGTCCAAGAAATCCGCGTTTCGGATAGGCCTGCACGGTTACCCGCACGGGCATCCCCGGCCGCACGTCCTTCAGGTGATCTTCCGGCACCGCCGCCATCAGCCACAGCACGCTCAGATCGGTAACCACGAACGCATCGGCGCCGGGTTGCGTCACCGTCCCCGCCGTCACTTTGCGCTCAAGCAACACTCCGTCGGCAGGCGACTTGATCGGAATCAGGTCGTCATCCTCCTCGTGCTGTCCGTCCAGGTGCTCCGCTTCATCGGCCGGGATGCCCAGGAATTCCACCAGGTGCGTTCGCGAGCGTTCCACCTCGATCTGCGCATTGGAAATTTCGGTCTGCAGGTTGCGCAGCGCGGTCTCGGCGTGTTCCGCCTGTTCGAGGGAACCCGCTTTGATCTCAAACAGCCGCTTCGCCCGGTCCCGCTGGCGGACTGCGTACGCCTCGGCGCTCTTGAGACGGCTGAGCTCCGCCGTCGCTTTCCGGTACAGAGCGCGCGATTCGTGGATATCGTGCGAGTGCATCCGCGCCAATACCTGCCCTCGTTTCACGTGGTCTCCGGCATTGACCAGCACCCTCACCACGCGCCCGTCGGTAACCGCGCCGACGCGCCAGCTTTGGTTCTCGTTCAGCGTGACACGGCCCGGCGCCAGCAGTACTTCCGGCAGCGCCTGCCGCTCCACCACTCCGGTCTCGATGCCCGCCTCCCGCTGCGCGGCCGCATCGAGGCGCACCTCGTTACTCTGATCCGGGTGCGGAGCTTTCGGCTCCACGGCCGTCTTCACTTCCGGGGTCTCCGGCCTGCTGCCGCACGCGGACATCGCGATGACGAATACCACGATCATGGCGGACCTCATGGTATAACCTTCATGGCATAATCCCCATTGCCGCCTCCACCGCCGCCAGGCTCTGCCGATATTCGGCCAAGGTCCTCACGTAGAGGATCTCCGTCTCCAATCTCACTCGCTCGGCGTCAAGCAGCCGCAGCAGGTCGGCTCCGCCTTCGAGGTACGCGGCGCGCGCGATCTCGCCCGACTGGCGAGCTTGCCCGAGCATCGGAATCAGGACACTCGTGATTTGCCGCTGCCGGATCTCAGTCTCGCGCCGGGCCGACGTCACCTCCGCGCGGACCACGGCGGACGCCGCCGCCAGGTTCGCCTCGGCCACCTTGATCTCCGCGGCCGCTGTCTCGATGTTGCCCTGATTTCGATTCGAGAGAGGCAGATCGAACTGAATTCCTCCGATCAGCGTGTTCAGTCCGAGCGTCCGCTTGTAGCCGAACAGGGCGTCCACGTTCGGCCGTGCCTGCGCCTGTTGCAGCCGCAACGCCGCCCGCGCCCGCTCGATGTCCGCGCGCCCGAGCTTCAACTCGGTCCGCTCTTCAAGCGCACGGTCCGGGTCGGCAACCACGGGCGGCGCGGCGGCGCCGTCGAGCGGATCGCCCATTGTCACTTCTGGGAATTCGGTCCGGCCCATTTCGCGGAACAACTCGATGCGGAATCTCTGAAAGTCCAGCAGCGCGGCGTTGATTGCGACGTTCAGGCGCTCGCCCTCCAGCCGAACTCGCAGCAGATCGGCTTCCGCCATCGCTCCTTCGCGGACGCGCGCTTCGTGATATTCGATGATCTTGCCGAAGTTCCCGCGGCTCTCTCCGAGCAGCCGCTCGACCGCCTGCGCCCCGGCCGCGATCCAGTAGGCACGCTTCACGCGAGCGGCGATCTGTTTGGCGGTCAGCTCCCGTTCGAGTTCCGCCCGCTTTACCTGCTGCGACGCGACACCGGTTCGGAGATCCCGTCGGTTGGCCGTTTCCACGGTCTGCTGCAGGTAGACGAACGAATCGGTGTCTTTCCAATACGGAAACGGCGGAGGCGCGGTAAATCGCGTATTCTCGTTCTGCAACACCAGCCTGGGGTTGTACCGCAGCGCCGCCTGCCGCTGCTGTCCCTGCGCCGCGTTGATCCGCTGCTCTCCGACCATGAGCATCGGGTGATTTTGCAGCGCTTGCGCCAACGCCTCCTGCAAACTCAGGGTGGATTGTGCGAACGCCCCGCCGGGGGCGCCGATTACCAACAGAGCTGCCCGCAACCAACCGTTTTTCATAGATCGTGTGGAGTGCTCCGACCCTCTATCTTAGCCGGATTCGGCGTTACCGGTCCTCGGAAGCCGCCGCCCCTGCGGGCGGCGCCTGTCGCTGCGGCGATCCGAAGTCTGCCCGCACACGAGAGCTCGCGCCGCTACAAAATACAAATAACAGGCCGGGAGGCTCGGCTGCCATACCTTCCGCGCAACGGGATAACGGACTACGTCACGACCGGGGGAGTATCGAGGTCGAGCAGCGCTTGGCCGGACACTCGAAACGCGAAGACGACCGCGCTCCACGACCTGCGCAGCGATGACATCGGCGTGGGAAGTGTCGAGCGGATCGGGATTTGAGGTAGCACTGTACACCGGACCTCACAGTTGAAACGCACCGCGGCTTCCCCGCGCCAACCCTCGGCCGGACGCGCCTTCCCGCCTCAATTTCCGCGCAGCTAAAACGGACCTTAACTTACTCATTGCGAGACACGAAATCCCCGCGCCGCTCTGTTGGCGATCCCGGGATTCCCCTCGAACGATTTCCTTTGGGAGGAGCCGAAATGGGAGGAGCCGCAAAAACGAGGAGATCGCAAGCTTCCGCGAGCGAAATTACTGGGTGACGTTCTCGCAATATTCGAAGATCGAAGTGCGAGGCAAACGCAGGAGCCGCTCCGTGGATTTCTTACGCCGGGCGGAGCAAATCCGCAGACTTGGCGGCGTCATCGGCTGGAAGTTCTCCAGGTTCCCGGCTGACCGGAACGGTAAGGCGAACGCGCGCTTTGGTCCTCGAACAAGACCCGGCGCGCCGGAAGTCGTCCAGACGATTGAAAAGATGCTTCAGTATTCCACTGCCCCCTCACTTTACCCTCAAGGTAATGGCCGATTCTGTCGATGAGTCTCACGGAGGAAGATTGTGATTCACTTAACCCGGTTGAACCACACGCCCTTGGTTCTGAATGCGGACCTGATTGAGTTCATCGAGGCGACGCCCGACACGGTGGTTACCCTGACCACGGGGCAGAAACTGATGTTGCTCGAATCCGCCGATGAGATCATCGCCAAAGTGATCGACTTCCGCCGCTCGATTCTGGCGGGGCCGGCCGAGCCGCTTCGTCTCGCGAGAAAGGCCGATGAGCGATAGGAGGAGCGACAAGGGGCCAAGGAACGTGCGGTCCAAGCTCGATTTCGCAACCGTCTTGGGAATCATTCTCGCGCTCGGCGGAATCCTGGGCGGACTCGTGCTTGAGGGAGGGAATCTTTCCGAGATTCTGGCGCCGACGGCTCTGCTAATCGTTCTCGGCGGAACGGTGGGCGCCGTGCTGGTCACAACTCCTCAAGACGTATTGGGCCGGGCCTGCCGGCGTATCTTCGAGGTCTTTATCGAGAAGAGCGTTTCCACTCCGGATATGATCGAGGAGTTGATTGGGTATGCCGCCAAGGCGCGAAGGACGGGCATCGTCTCTCTGGAATTCGACGCTCCCAACGCCAGCGATCCTTTTCTGAGTAAAGCCCTCACACTTGCGATTGACGGCACCGACATTGATGAAGTACGCAGGATGATGGAGTTGGATATCACGATTGCGGAGCAGCGCGGCGAGGCCGAGGCCCGGGTGTTCGAGGCGGCTGGCGGCTATTCGCCGACCATCGGCATCATCGGCGCCGTGCTCGGCCTCATTCAAGTGATGAAAAACCTCGCCAATATCGATGAGGTGGGCCACGGAATCGCCACGGCATTCGTCGCCACGATATACGGCGTGGGGTTTGCGAACGTTTTCTTTCTACCCGCCGCGGCAAAAATCCGGGCCCGGCTGGAGACGGCCGCGCAACTCAAGGAGATGATGCTCGAAGGCGTTGTAGCCATGGTCGAGGGCCTCAATCCCAAGTTGGTTCGCGCAAAGCTGGAAGCCTATCATCACCGTCCGGAGCAGCCCCGGCTTAAGGACAGGGACAGGGACGAAACAGGAGTGAAGGAGACGTCGCGTGCGTAAGAAGACCCACCCTTCCCACGCTAACCACGAACGCTGGCTGGTGTCGTACGCCGACTTCATCACCTTGCTTTTTGCCTTCTTCGTCGTGATGTTCGCCTCTTCAAACGCGGATCGCGGCCGCGCCGAACAGGTGTCGGAATCCGTAAAGAAAGCCTTCGGTCCGGATAAGATCAAACACGCCATGGCCGGCGCGGCCCAGGCGGCAAAGAAAGCGCCGGCAAAGGAAGCGCCGGTCCCCGGTATGCCGACCCTCGACGCGTTACGCCGCGCACTCCAGATGGAGATCGACACCGGCATGATTCAGGTTACCCTTGAAGCCCGAGGCTTGGTGATCAGCCTCAAACAGGCGAGCTTTTTTCCGTCCGGCCAGGATCTGATCGATGTAAACACCTACCCGGCCATGGAGAAGATTGCCGCCCAGGTTCGCGCCCTGCCGAACAAGATCCGTCTTGAAGGGCACACCGATGGCGACCGGATCCGAAACGGCCGTTTCCCATCAAACTGGGAACTCTCGGCGGCGCGCAGCGTGGCCGTTCTCAACCTGTTCGGAGATCGCTACACGATTCCAACGGGGCGATTCTCCGTTGCCGGCTATGCCGACACCATCCCCATTGCCGAGAACGACACGCCGGAGAACAAAGCCCGCAACCGGCGCGTCGATATCGTAATCCTCAGCGATTCGGGAGAGAAGGAAGAACCCCGCGCGCGAGTCTCGCCAAAGCCGGGTGGCCATTAGGCGGCGCACCCGCACATTCATCCCTTGAACGCCGGCGGCGCCCGGGAGAGGGGGAGGGGGTAGCCGAGTCCGCGCCGACCTCCCCCCCTGTCCTATTGCACGGCTATCGTCACGGTGTTGGACGTGACGCTCCCGACAGTGATGATGACCGGCACGGCGCTCCCAGGAGAAACGCTCGCCGGCACCTGCGCATTCACCTGGTACAGGCCCGCAAAGCCGGGCGCCAACCCGGAGTAGTTCAACGTCGCCGTAACGCCGCCGATGGTTACGGTGGGCGTCGCCGTCGTGAGCGACAACGGATCGGCTTGAGCGGCAATCCCCGTCACAGGCTGGTTGGTCACCGGTCCGAGGCCGGTGCAGAAGATTGAGACGTATCCGCCGCGCGGGGCCGGCGTGCCAGGCGCGGCAAGCTGAGACGTCGGTGCGATCAGAATCGCTCCCTGACCCGTTCCCAACGCGTTCGTCGAAAAGATACCGGGAGCGAAGGGCGCAAGAGGCACGGTCTGCGTGTTTGAAGCTACGCCGTTAACCGTTGCAATGATCGAAGTTTGTGTCTGGCCCGCCAACTCCCAAGGGATCTGCAGAATCACCTGGGCCGGTATGGCGAAAAAGAGGGGCGCCGCCCGGCCACCGATCGTAAAACTGCCTTGGGCGAGGGTGGTGGGCAAGGGAGAAGGCGCCATCGAGGACGCCTGCCCAATGGCGAGGTTGCTTCCGAAGACAGCCGCGATGCTGCCGGGGGCGACTGGAGCCGCGTAGCTCGCGACGTTCACGGTGCCGGACAGACTGATCACGGGGGGAGGCGTGGGCGTCGCCGCCGTCGTAAAGCTCCATACATAGTTACCGGCCAGTGCATTGCCCGCGAGGTCCCTGACGCCCGTTGTAATGGTGGCGGTATATACAGTGCTTGGGGCCAGACTGCTTAGCGGCGCAAAGGCCGCCGCCGTTCCACTATAGGTCACATTGCCTGAAACAGGCGTTGCCCCTTGCTGTAAGGTGACGGTTGCGGTGGTGATGGTTAAAGGATCCATCGGCTCACTGAAGGTTGCGGTGACGGCGCTCCCAATGGTTACCCCCTGTGCGGCGTTACTCGGGACTGTGGAGCTCACCGTGGGCGCCGTGAGGTCCGCGCTCGAACCCGTGGTGAAATTCCAGACATAGTTGCCCGCCAGCGCATTGCCCGCCAGATCCCTGGCGCCGGTTGTCACGGTGGCGGTATAGGCGGCTCCGGAGGTCAGAATGTTTTGCGGTGCGAAGGTCGCCGTCGCGCCGGCGTAGGTCACAAGGCCCGGCACGGACGTTGTCCCTTGCGTCAAGGTAAACGTCGAAGTGGTGATGGTGGATGGATCCATCGCCTCGGAGAAGGTCGCGGTGAGTTTGTTGCCGATAGGCACGCCGGTGGCTCCGCTGGCAGGGACGGTCGAAATCACAGTGGGTGGAGTGGTGTCCGCGATCGAACCTGTTATAAAGCTCCAGACATAGTTCCCGGCCAGCGCATTGCCCGCCGCATCCCTCGCGCCGGTCGTAATCGTCGCGGTGTACGGGACGCCCGGGGCCAGATTGCTTACCGGCGAAAAGGTCGCGGTTATTCCGGCGTAGGTCACGGCGCCCGGAACAGGCGTTGTCCCTTGCGTCAAGGTAAAGGTCGCTGAAGTGAGCGTGGCTGGATTCATCGCCGTACTAAAGGCCGCGGTGAGCTTGTTCCCGACAGGCACGCCAAGGGCCCCACTCAAGGGGACCGTGGAAGTGACCGTGGGCAATGTCGCGGCTACCGGAATCGTGGCGCTGGTGCCGCCGCCGGTGTCCAGGGTAACCGCGCCGCCCATTGCCAGCGCTCTGCCCGCGAGGGTCGAGCCGGTGAGCATCGAGATGGATACGGCGGCCAGGATGTTTCCCTGAAAGACGGAGGTCGTTCCAATGGTCGCCGAGCTTCCGACCTGCCAGAAGATGTTGGCGGCTTTAGCTCCGCCGGCCAGGATAACCTGACGGCCGGATGTCGTCGTGAGCGTCGAGGCAATCTGGAATATCCAGACGGCGTTTGCGTTGCCCTGGGCGTCGAGAGTGAGGTCCCCCGACGATATCGCCAGCGAGGAGGTGGATTTGTAGAGGCCGGGGGCGAGGGTCTGCCCGCCTATGTTTCCCGCCACGGTGATAGCGTTTACGGTTCGTCCGGCGGCGTCGTTGAAGGCAGTAGTCAAGTCAAGTTGGGCTTGTGCCGCGACCGGACCACCGGCGTATAGCGTTCCGTTGACCGTCACGGCCGGGTTTCCAGCGATATAAGCAGTACCTGGAAATATCCCGATATTCCCCGTAATCGTGCCGCCACCCGTAACGGTGACCGTTGTGCCGGCCAGGATCGCGAAGGTCGAGTTCGATCCGAGGTTTACGGGGGCTTGTTGCGCCCTGGCGGTTATGGCCGTCAGGCAAAGGCCAGACGCAAGAGAAAGTACGAACGCGTTGAACTTATTCATGAACTCACCTTTTCAATCGAGGAGGGACAACACCCTGGGATTCGGCGACACCTTCCTTCAGCACGAGTCTTGCCAAGTTCAGTATCTGCTTGAGCCTATTGGCTCGCCGATGAGTTAAGGCGACGAACCAGTGACCGCATACGGTCACGTGACCAAAGATGATCAACAATCCACCCCAGCGCATGGCGGCGCAACTTCGAAATCGCCGGGACCGGAGGCGTCGCGCGATACGAATCACATCCTTCCTCTCGGCTCTCTTCCACTACAGCAAGTCATCGTTATCGGCGTGGACGGACTAAGTCCGGCGGGCATCGCGAAAGCCGACGCGCCCAATCCGGCGAGCCTTCGGGCGCGGGGCGCTACCACCATGCACGCCCGCGGGGTTATACCTGCATCGAGCAGTCCCAACTGGGCTTCGATGATCATGGGCGCCGGTCCCGAACGGCACGGCGTCACGGCGAACGACGGGGAACCGGACAAGTTCGACGTCCCGCCGTCCGTACGGGCGCCGACGGCATCTTCCCCACAGTCTTCGGGCAACTGGGTCCCCAGCGGCCGAAGGCTGCCATTGCCGTCTTCCGGGACTGGAAGGGCTTCGGCCGCCTGATCGAACCGGGCGTTCCGAACCCGATCAAGCACGTCAAGGGCTCGCCCGAGACCGCGGATTTGGCGGTGAACTACCTGCGGCGGAACAAGCCGGACTTGCTGTTCATCCACTTCGACGAGGTCGATCACGCCAGCCAGAGATCGGGCACGGAACTCCGGTATATCGCCGCGATTGAGGGAATCGACCGTCCGACCGTCCGCGTGATCGAGGCGCTGAAGTCGAACGGCATGCTTCAGACCGCGCGGCGGTGCTCGTGACCGGATCACGGTGGCGTAGGGACTAAACGCGGCGGCGCGACCTTGGCGGAGATTGAGATCCCGTGGATACCGGCGGGACCGGGAGTGGCGAAGGAACGCGAGATCGCGTCCGCGGCGAACACCTTCGAGACGGCGCCGCCGATCGCCTACCTGCTCGGTATCAAGCCACGAACATTCCGTGCCGGGAGATCGCATAGCGGAAATTGAATGTCGTGGCGCGCCAGAAGGTTCGCGAATCCAAGGCGGCCGTGGGCGAGGAGTCGATTGACCTGCCGGCTTCACGATGTGATTCGGCGGGATTACGATAGGAGGGCCGACGTCCGGAACCGGACCGTCGAGTTGAAGAATATTTTGGCGGCGGATTACAGTTTGCCGCTCTTGAACCCGCTGAGTGAATTCAAGGCCCAGCCTCACCGGCAGCGCCGGGAGCGCGGCGCCGAGGGTTCGCGGATACCGCCCTACGGCGCCTTGACCCTTGGGGTCGTAAACGGGGTGGGCCTGCCGCGCGTCCCGATTCGTGTGAGAAGATGTTCCCTTGCCCGTCCTAATTTGGGCGAACGGAGAACAACGAATGTCTTGGTCCGGGAAACTTGTCCTTGCCGCCTGCGGCCTGGCAGCTTCGATCGCATGCGCGCCAAATCACGCGTCGAGGAATGAAGTGAGCGCCCCAGGATTGAAAAAGCAATTGTTCGGAAGAACCGCCGCCGGCGAGAGCGTGGATCTCTACACTCTCGCGAATTCGCATGGAATGGAAGTCGGCGTCATGACGTATGGCGCGACCGTCACTTCGCTGAAGGTTCCGGATGCGAAAGGAAATATCGCCGATGTCGTGCTCGGGTTCGACACGCTCGAGGGATACCTCGGCGCGCATCCATACTTGGGCGTGGTCGTTGGACGGTACGGCAACCGCATCGCCAAGGGACGGTTCTCGCTCGGCGGCGTGGAATACAGACTCGCGGTCAACAATGGCGCGAATGCGCTGCACGGCGGGTTGAAGGGTTTCGACAAGCAGGTCTGGAGAGCGAAAGAGGCCGGGCCCTCGCTCGAGTTGACATACGTTAGCAAGGACGGCGAGGAAGGCTATCCGGGCACCCTCACGGCCACCGTCACCTATACCGTCACGGAGCGGAACGAACTGAGGATCGAATATTCCGCCGTCACCGACAAGGACACGGTGCTGAATTTGACGAATCACTCCTACTTCAACCTGGGGGGACAGGGAGAGGGTGACATTCTGAGCCACATCGTGACGATCAATGCGGACCGGTTCACCCCGGTCGACTCCGGTCTTATTCCGACGGGAGAGCTAAGGAGCGTGCAGGGAACCGCCTTCGATTTCCGAAAGCCAACTGCGATCGGCGAACGGATCGACGCCGCGGAAGAACAGATCAAGTTGGGCAGAGGCTACGACCACAACTACGTTCTGAACGGGGCGGGAGGCGGACTCGCTTTGGCCGTGACCGTGACCGAGCCGAAGTCCGGGCGCGTGATGCTGGTTTCTACGACGGAACCAGGTGTTCAGTTCTATACCGCTAACTTCCTCGATGGAACGCTGAAAGGAAAAGGCGGCAAGGTCTACCAGCGGCGGTACGGCTTTTGCACGGAGACGCAGCACTTTCCGGATTCGCCGAACAGGCCGGATTTCCCGTCCGCGGCGCTGAAGGCCGGCGCGAGGCATCAGTCGGCCACGGTATTTAAGTTCCCGGCCGCACCCGGCTCGTAGACGTTCCCGGCGGCGCGAGGGCCAGCGCCTTGCGTGCGATGGTGCTCACCGGCATTTCGGACATTTCTTTCCTGGCGATCCATTGGAACTTGGGGGAGTCGAGCCCGGCGGGCACTTTCGTAAGACGGCCGGCGACTACCTGAATCCTGTAACGCCGGTTCATGATGGTGTGAGTGAACACGCCGGCCGGGCGCCGGACCTTCAGCGACGGCAGCAGGCTCGCGTCGGGCAACTCCCAAAAACCGGCCATCATGCCCGCCGCTTCGCGCTTCCACAGCAGAATCCGGCCCGGGCGCTCAACAATTACCAGCGTCATCTCCACCTCGGTAGTGGCCGTCTTGCGTCGCTTAACGGGGAGTTCGTTTGCCGTGCCCTGTTTGCGCGCCTCGCAGAATGCACTCACGGGACAAAGCAAGCAGCGCGGCGCGCGGGGCAGGCAGACGGTCGCGCCCAGTTCCATCATCGCCTGGTTGAAGGTTGCGGGATCGTTGCGGTCGATCAGCGCATCCGCTTGCGTCTGAAATCGCGCTCTCGCCGCCTGCGACCCGATGTCTGAAGGATCGTTCCCGATTCGGGAGAGCACACGAAGCACGTTGCCGTCCACGGCGGCGCGAGGTTCGTCAAACGCGATGCTTGCAACAGCAGCCGCTGTGTAGGCGCCGACGCCGGGCAGCGCGAGAATCGATTCGAAATCGCGGGGAAAGGAGCCCGCCTCGGCGATTTTCCGAGCCGCACGCCGCAAGTTTCGGGCGCGTGAGTAGTATCCGAGACCGCTCCATGCCGAAAGTACGTCCACCTCGGAAGCGCGAGCGAGCGCCGGGACATCCGGGAACCGCGCGAGAAAGCGCTCGTAGTAAGGGATGACGGCTTCCACGCGAGTCTGCTGGAGCATAATCTCGGAAACCCAGATGGCGTAGGGATCGCGCGTGCGCCGCCAAGGCAGATCGCGCCGGTGGTGTATGTACCAGAGCTTTAAAGCGCCGACAAGCCGGGAACCGCCCATCCGATCAGCATAGCGAATAACTATAGCAAGAAAACAGCCCCGAGACGACCGGAACCACCGGGCCGTCTCGGGGCTGCCGAGAGGTGAAACTCCGCCATGCGGCGGGCCGCCTTCCTGCAAACGCCTCCGGCGTCTAGAATTGGTAGCGTAGGCCGAACTGAATCTGCCGCGCCGATGTGGCCGAAGTTACCTTGCCGAATGCCGAAGAAGCGAAGCTCCCCTGCGGGTTGCCCATGTTCACGTGATTCGGCAGGTTGAACAACTCCGTCCGGAACTGGAGGAAGTGCGCCTCCTTCCAGACACGGAAGTCCTTCTGCATCGCGAAGTCCCACGTGGTCCGCCCATCCGCCTGAGTGATGAAGGACGCGGCGTTGCCGTAGGTGTAGATGGGTTGAAGTTGGAATGCCGTGGTATCGAACCAGGGAATATCCACGTTGCGGTTTCCGCCGTTGTTCGGATTGCGCACTACGTTCGGCCTCTGTTGGCTTCGGCCGACGTTAGCTCGATCCTGGCCCACCGTCACGTTGAACGGCGCGCCGGTCTGAATGCGCGTGATTCCCTCGACGGACCAGCCGCCGAGAAGGAGATCGGTTCCCTTCGACCAGCCGCCGCCGTACTTCTTCTTGAGACCGAACGGCAGCTCGTATACGTAAGCGGCCTGGAAGATATGGCGCAAGTCGATCGAAGACCTGCCCCAGTCGGCGCGCCGGTCGTACTGGTTCTGACCGCGAGTCTCAGCCAGCGACGACTGATCGTCGAGCGCCTTGCCCCATGTGTAGTTGACCTGGAACTGCAATCCCTTGGAAAACCTCTTTACGGCGTTTGCCCGGAACGAATGATATTCCGAATTGAACTGATTGTAGCCGGCGTCCAGTTCGCCGAACTGCGGCATCAACCGGCGCGGATTTACCGGACCAGGTCCGGGAATCGGGGCCGTGTTAAGCGAGGCATATCCGATCTGCTTCTTGTTGTTGTTGCCGACGTAGCCGATGTCGACTGTAAGGTCGTCCAGGACTTGGCGCTGGATGGTCAGGTTCCACTGCTGCGAATAGGGGGTGCGGTTCTCGGGATTCTGCGACCAGCCGCCGATCGACACCGTACCTGTGCGGGCGGCGTCGGTGATCAGCAGATCCGGAGTTGTGCCGCTGTTCGATGTAAATAGCTCCTGCGGCGTATACGGCCAGAACTTGCGCAGATCCTGCAATTCCTGAACGAACGTGGAATTGTAGAAAATACCGTAGGCGGAGCGAACTACCGTCTTGGTGTTCAGCTGATACGCCAAGCCGATGCGAGGCGCGAAGTCGTGGTAGTTCGACCGCTTGAGCGACCGGCCGTACTTCAGCCGGTTAGGGGGATCGTTCGCCTTGCCCGTAGCGGGGTTGACGGCCGGATTCGTCGTCGCCCACATGAGGATGCCATCGTACTTGCCCGATTGCGGATCGCGCGTGACCAACAGGTTGCCCAGTCGGTCCGTGCTGTCGTAGGGCGGATTGGCGAACTCCCATCGCACTCCGAGATTCACGGTCAGCTTATTGGTGACGCGCCAGTCGTCCTGAACGTAGGTCTGCCAGGCGGCGACGCGCGCATCGGTGAGCGTGTTGCCGGAGCTGCGGCGAATCTCCGTCGGGGTTCCGAGCAGCATGGTGGCGAAGCTGTGCCCGGAATTGTTGTCTGAAAACAGCGAAGTCAGCCGGCGGTCGAAGTCGCCGTTGCCGTTCATGGGATTGGACGTGTTGGTTTCAAAGATACGGTAGGTATAGTTGAGACCTGTCTTTACACTATGGCGGCCCACGGATTTCGAGAGGTTAGCGAGCCCCTGATAAATTCTGTCGCCTGTGATTCCACCGCCGCCACCGACGCTGAATTCTCCCACTGCGTTCAGCGTGGGTATGGGATCGAAGAGCACCTCGCGCTGATACATCTTGATGCCGGTCTTGTCGAAAAACTCGCCGCGAGTGATCTTACTGTTCAGCGTAGCGCTGGGAATCAGGGGACGGTTATATCCGAACTTGACGTCGAGCACAGTGGTCGCGTTGAAGATGTGATTCCATGCGCCAGCCAGGTTTTCCACGTCGAAGCGGTTGTTCGAGTACAGGTAGGGGTTGGCGTTCGGAACATTCTCGCCCACGCGCTGGCGCAGGAAACGGACATTGACATTATCCTTGGCGGACAGATTGTGATCTCCGCGCAACACGACGGCGTCGCGGTTGTTACCCCGCCCCGCGGTGTTGATGTAGTTATTGTTCAACGCTCCGCCGGCGATATTCGGCAGGGGGGCCAGGGTATCGACAAAGAACCTGATCGCGGGGCTGATGAGCGAGGCCGGGATCCGCCGGTTGGGGAAAGGCTGCCGCAGAATGTTGCCTTGCGCGTCAAGCGTTCCCGTGAACGGGTCGTAAATATTACGGGTCTGCTGAGAGAAGTCGCCGTTGCGCTGTGCCTCCACCGGAAAAGTGGTAATGGCCGTTCCGCCGCGGCGCAGCCGGAACCCCTCCCAACTGGCGAACCAGAAAGTCTTCTGGCGGCCATCGTAGATTTTGGGAATGAACACGGGGCCGCCGATGGCCACGCCATACTGGTTCTGGCGGAATGGAACTTTGCCCGTATTCTGTCGATTCGCGAAAAAGTCGTTTGCGTCAAAGACGTTGTTCCGGAGATATTCGTAAGCGGAGCCGTGGATGTCGCGGGTGCCGGACTTGACGGCGATGTTGACGTTCGCGCCGGAGGAGCGGCCAAACTCGGCGGAGGTATTGTTCAGAACCCGGAACTCCTGGATGGCGTCCATCGGCGGGGAGCCGCCGGGGGAGTTCATCATTTGAAAATTGTTATCCACGCCATCGAGAGTAAAGTTGTTGTCCTGGCGGCGCTGTCCGTTGACCGAGATCATCTGCGTGCCGGAAAACGTCCCTTGGCTCTGAGAACCGCCCTGGTCGCTTGTCCCGGGCATCAAGAGCATCAGGCGCGTATAATTGCGCCCGTTGACAGGCAGACGGGCGAGCTCCGTACCCGTGACTGTGCCGCCCACCGAGGCCTCCTGAGTCTGCAGCGCCGCCGTCGTAGCGGTGACTTCAACGGTTTCCGCAATCTGGCCGACTTCCAATTGAAAATCGAGCTTCACGTTCGACGCGATTTCAACGATCACCTCCGGCGTGACCTTCGTCTTAAAGCCGGCTATCTGCGCCGAGACTTCGTAGCGGCCGGGATTGAGCGGGAATACGCGGTAGTTGCCTACGGCGTCGGTTGTGGTCTTGCGGATCAAGCCGGTGCCGAGATCCTTGACCGTAATGCTCACACCGGCGATGGCGGCCGCCTGAGGATCGAGCACCGAACCTACAAGTGTCGCGTTTGTGGTTTGCGAGAGCGCCGTCGTGGAGAGCAAGCTCAACGTGGCAACGAGGCCGAGTCCAAGTCGTGTGGACAGATTCATTTCATTCTCCAAAGCTAGTGGATAAAAGACAACCCTGCGAAACGCGATCGGGAACTGATTTAGTGAAAGTGTATGCCGGGTCGTGACCGAATGTCAAGAAATTTATCCGGCGCCTTCCAGCGCGTCGAACGCAGGATGGGCCTGAAAGGAGGTTGAGCCAGTAGAGGATCCGGGCGCTTTTTGGATGCCGGCGGGGAGGTCCGCTTCGAGGCAGAACGCAGGCTGAGGTGTACGCGCCGCGCCCGTTTCACGTGGAACGAATTCTCGCCGCGAATCTATCCGCCGTCAGTGCCGGCAGTTCGGAAGCAGTGGCGGCACAAAGGAGTCCTGCGGCTAAAACGCTTCCACGGAGTGGATACCGGCTATGTGCAGTGCCGCGGCCATTTTCTCCAAGGCTGTTTTGTGGATCTGAGAAACCCGGCTCTCGTTAATACCAAGGATGCTGCCGATCTCTTTCATCGTCTTGTCTTGGTTATAGTAGAGAACTACAACCTTGCGATAGCGGTCCGGCAGAACCCGCATGGCCTTCTCCAGCATCCCCTCAAGTTGCCACTTTCCGCAGATGGTATCGGGCTGCGAATCCGGCTTCGCGGGGAAATCCATCTCCGCGCCAGCCTCCTGCTGCGGACCGGCCCGCGTCGCCGACACGAGCCCCACCGTCCTTAGCTCGAGCAGCATCAGCCGCCACCGGTCCAGTCCCACGCCGAGCTTTTCCGCAATCTCCGCTTCCGAGGGCTCCCTTTCGAGCTTTGTTGAAAGATCTCTGGTTGCCGCTTCCACCTGTTTGTGCCGCTTTCGCAGGTCGCGCGACGCCCAATCCAACTGACGAAGGCTGTCTAGAATCGCGCCCTTGATACGATGCTTCGCGTAACTATGAAACACCACTTTCATCTCAGGCTTGTACTTGGACGCCGCATCGAAGAGTCCGAGTATTCCCGCGTGCTCCAAGTCGCCAAGATCTACGTGAACGGGTAGAGTCTCATGTATCCGGATAGCTATCGCCTTTACCAGGGATAGGTGGGCTAGAACGATCCGGTCACGGACCTCGTTTAGCGCCTTCGCAATTTTGGTTCTTACGATGCGTTTAGGAGTGGCTTGCGCGGATGGCATACGCCTTTCCTTGTGCAACCGTAAGCCCCCTCGTATCTAGTTGACAAGACAGTAAGTTGGCTGCGGTCGAGCAATGCCGGAATGGGAATCGAACCAAAACGGGAGAGAAAGTGGGACGCGCGGGGTTTTCGGGGTTTTTGCGGCCGACGATATTAGTCGGTCCAAGTTCAGTTGTCTTCCGGTTTGTAATGAGCAATAAGCGTCTTGACCGCTAAGCCGCCGAGAAAGATCCATAAGCCGAGCCGCATCTTGCCATCCACGAATAAGCCGGCGCCGGCGCCGAGAAGTAAGTACAAGGAAAGAGCTACCCCGAGCCTGTTGCTGCTGCGGGACATGGGAATGCCTATCTCACGGCCGCGTTGTACTGGAACACGAACTGGAGACGGATCTGGCCGCCTTTGAACTCGGGCGGCAGCGCCGGGAAGGGGTTCGAAGCGCTGATTCCCGCGACGGCCGCGCGGTCGAGCGATTCGACGCCGGACGATCCGGCAATCACTAACTTCGGCACATGGCCGTCCTTGGCGATCGCGAATTGAATCGCCACGGTCCCCTTCTGTCCCAGACGTACGCCTTCGGGAATCACCGCAAACCAGTTGCGGCGCACGGTCGCGAGAATTCGTAACAGGTAAGGCCGGAAATCGACGCCCATGGGGTCGCTCAACAGCTCCAGCTTACTCGCCGACTTGCCGGGCGAGGGCGGCAGGTTGAAGCCTTCTCCAATTCCACCGATGCTGTTGCTGCCCGCATCTCCCACGGTGAGGCCGCCCGCCGAGCCCCCGCGGGCGAGGTTCCGAACCGCCTCCTGAATTGGGCTGCCGCTCGGCCCCGAGACCGCGCCCGGAGCCCGCCCGAGCCCTTGCGGCCTTGCCTCGGGCATTCCGCCCGGCGTCTCAAACGCCAGTTTAGGCGGTTCTTTTTGGGGTTGGGGTGGTGGCGCGACCACCGGATTCGGCTGCAAGGGCCCAGGGGGCGGGGGAGCTTTCAATTCCGCCACTTCTATCCTGGGCGGTTCCGGAACCGGCGGCGGGGTAAACACCTTCGGTGACGGAGGCGCGACGACCGGGGGAGCGTCCCGCGGCGCGGCCGCCCGCGTCGTAGAGAGCGGAGATGCCGGTATCTGAATATTCGGCCGCGGAATCACGAATTTCGAGTCGAATTCCTTGCTGATCTTACCTTGATTCGGGTCTTTCTGCGTGGGTTCGAGCGCCGGCGCGATCAGGGGCGTTATTTGGCGGTATTGCGGCCGTTTGGGCGGAGGAGCCGCCGGAATCAGAGGCAGGAGCGCCAGGACAGCAAGGTGGGCCAGTACAGAGCCGGCGCCGGCCTTGCCGAAACGCCGCCGGTCCTGCGGCGTTTCCCATTCGATGAGTAGACGCAGACCGGCATCGGGCGTCGCTTCGACACCCTTACCTTCTTCGCCATTTACATCGTGGGTTTCCATCCTTCGGCCAGCGAGCGGGCGACAATCCGCCCATGCTCCTCGATATTAACAAGAATCGCGAGTGCGGCCTGAAGCGTACGGCGGGCGCGAACTCCATCCACCTTCGGAACCGTGCGCTCGCGGACGCTCGCGAGGAACGCGGCAAACTGCAGGCCGAGCGGTTCACCGGCGGATGACGGCAGCCGCGAAAAGGAAATCTGGCGGCCGGCGCCCACGCTGAACGATACGGCTTCCTGCTTCCCGTAGTCGAGCGAGATGTACTGGTGGGGCTGAAACAGGCGCAGTTTCCTGACGCGTTCCGTGGAGACCCGGCTGGCCGTAAGATTCGCGACGCATCCGCTGGTGAATTGAAGCCGCACGTTCGCGATATCCACTTTCTCCGAAAGAATCTTAATGCCTGCCGCTCGGATCTCCTCCAGTTCCCCGGGAGCGAGCGCGAGGACAATGTCGATGTCGTGAATCATCAGGTCGAGCACCACGTCGACGTCGAGACTGCGCGGGCTGAACAGGTTCATGCGGTGAATTTCGAAGAACAGCGGCATCGCGGCATGCGCTTCGAGCGCGATGACTGCCGGGTTGAACCGCTCCAGGTGACCGACTTGGAGTATGCGTCCCGCGGCGTCCGCCGCAGCGATCAGACGGTCCGCCTCCGCCAGATCGGCGGCCATGGGTTTTTCGATGAGCAGATCGATTCCCGCTTCGAGCAGGGCACAGCCTGTCGAGGCGTGCGCCGTCGTGGGAACGGCAACCACCGCGGCGCCGGCCAGCCCCACGATCCGGCTTGCCTCCGTGAACGCGGGGCAACCGCCGTGCTCGGCCGCGACTTCTTTCGCGCGCGCAAGATCCACGTCCACGACCGCGGCCAACTCCGCCTCGTCCGACTGATGGATCACCCGCGCATGGTTGCGGCCGAACTGGCCGGCCCCGACAAGCGCTACCTGAACCTTGCTCAACTGGCATCCCTTGGCAAAAAAACCTCAACCGGGAAGGAGCGGCGCACCACTTCGCGCGCCTCCGCCAGGTTCGCCACCTGTCCCGACGCGATCGCCTGGATCAGAATATTTCCCGCCGCCGTAGCTTCCGCCGGACCCGCCACCACCCTTCTGCCGGTAATATCCGCGACAAGCCGATTGAGAAACTTGTTCCGCGAGCCTCCGCCCACAATATGAATCGTGCCGAGCCTGCGCCCCAGCAGCCGCTCCAAACTTTCCAGCACATCAAGGTAGCGAAACGCAAGACTCTCGAGAATCGTGCGCGTAATCTCGCCCGGTGTTTCCGGGACTCTCTGACCCGACGCCGCGCACCACGCCTGGATTTTCGCGGGCATGCCGCCCGGGTCCGGAAACGCATCCGGATCGATGCGCGCCACGAACGGCTGCGCAACGGCGGCCATGCGTGTGAGGTCTTCATAAAGGAAGTCCGTTCCGGCTGCGGACCACGCCCGGCGGCATTCCTGCACAAGCCACAGGCCGGCGATATTCTTCAACAGCCGCGTCGTGCCGCCGAATCCACGCTCGTTCGTGAGGTTCAACGCGAGCGACATCTCGTTGATGACGGGAGCGTCGAGTTCCACTCCCATCAGGGACCATGTGCCGGAGCTGATATAGCACCAGTCGCGCGATTCGGCTGGAATCGCCGCCACCGCGGACGCCGTGTCGTGCGAACCTGCCGTGAAGACGGGTATGTTGCGCCATTCCCCGAGTCTCTCGCCGGGTCTGATGATTTCGGGTAGAATCGACTCCGGCAAACCCATCTGGCCGAACAGCTTCGTGGCCCACCGGCCGGTTCGCGGATCGCAGAACTGCGAAGTGCTCGCGATGGTCAGTTCCGATCGTGCGATGCCGGTGAGCCAGTAATTGAACAGGTCCGGCATCATCAGCAAAGTGCGGGCGCGATCGAGCGCGGGCGACCCCGCAAGTTTCATGGCATACAACTGGCAGAGCGTGTTGATCTCCATGAACTGAACGCCGGCCTGTTGGAAGATCTCTTCCCGCGGCACGCGGGCGAACATCTTGTCGACGATTCCGTGGTTGCGCGGGTCGCGGTAGTGGCGCGGATTGTCGATCAGGGCTCCGTCCTCGCCGAGGAGAGCAAAGTCCACTCCCCAGGTATCGACGGCAATTCCGTCAAGCTCCCGTCCGCGAGTCGCGATCGCGATGCCTTGCTGGATTTCGTGCCAGAGCCGCAGGGTGTCCCAATAGAGCGCCGAGAATACCCGGACCGGAATGTTGGGGAACCGGTGCAGCTCCTCCAGAGTAAGCGTCCCTCCGGCGAGCGTGCCGGCGATCGCGCGCCCGCTCTCCGCGCCAAGGTCCACAGCGAGATAATTCCGGGCTTGACGCGGCGTGCTTTTGGCCGCCGTCTGGAGCGCCTCGTTAGATGACGCCTGGCGGGTATTGGATCGTACAGGGTTCACGATGTAACCTTCCCGCCAGTATCCGTCCTCGAGTATCGGGGGAAAACCTGCAGCGGCGCAGGCTTCCCAATTGTTACTCTCAAGCGCCAGCCCGGCAAGACCTGAAACGAGTGCCTGCAACTGATCGTGCGTTGGGGTACCCGGCACGCGAAGCTGAAACAGTTCTCGTAGGGCAGCCAGTCTGGAGTCTAAGTCCACCGGCTGGGTCTTCGCCTTTGCCGGCAAGGGAGGTATGCAAAGTGAACGCCAAGCTGACCGCGGGAACGATTCGATGAGTACCCGGCGCGTCGGTCCAAGTGGGGAGCCGATTGTGGGGAGTCGCTCCCAGCCACGTTTTCCTAAGGCGTCGTAAACGGCGACCGAGAACCTCACGAACGCGCCATAGTTCTTAGGTTTCACCGACATTGGCACTCCGCTCTTCGCCGGTGTATTCAATTCCCGCTCGCAGCGCCGGGAGTGCGTCAGGCCGTTGTCTATCCCCTTCCAACCCTGTGGTCCGTCGAGCAAGAGTAGAGAGATCCTCTCTCGACGGCAGAACCTGTCCAGGTGCTCGGCAAGGGCCTCGGGAGACGGCACACCGCATAACGGGAGGCAAAGCAGTTCGCAACGAATGACGCCGTCGGCTTGCTCCAAGACTACGGCCCCAACATCCGAATAGTTCTTGTACGCCAAATCTATAGAAAGAACTGCCACGCTCCCTCTCGGTGCTTTCTATCTCTTGCCTGGGCTGACTTCGACAGGACCGGTTCCGGTCGTCCTGGGACGCCCGACACTAAGCTTGGCTGAAGCACTTGTCTCCGCCCTGGCCATACGTTGGTGAGCTTCCGAAACGGCATCTTACGGAATCCGAATGACGATCTTACCCACGCCGTCGGCATACGCGGCAAGCGTCTCGAAGGCCTGCGGCGTTTGGTCAAGGCAGGGCTCGTGTGTCACCAATCCGGCGGGAAGACGCCCGGACTGCAACAGATCGATCGCGCCGTGAGCGTTGTGATTCGAGCGCTTGATGGTCTGGAGATTGAGCTCCTTCGCCATCGCTATGTTCAGATCCAAGGGCAAGTGCGGCTCGCTCGGAATGCCGATCAGGACTACGCGCCCGCTTAGCCGCGCCGCGGCGAACGCACCATGAATCGTCTCCAGTTTCGCGGCGGCGTCGAATACGATATCCACGCCGCGGCCTCGTGTGTGATCCATGATCGCCTGTTGAAGCCTCGGCGTTTCGACAGCCACGTCGACGCCCATCGATTCCGCCATTCGCAGCCGGTGCGCGACCGGGTCCGCGATGAACACTTTGGACGCGCCCGCGATCCGCGCCATCGACGCCACGAGCAATCCGATCGGACCCGCCCCCATCACGGCGACGGTTTCGCCAAGGCGCACGGGAGCAAGCTCGAAAACGTGGAGTATCACGGCCACGGGCTCGATGATGGTAGCTTCGGTAAAGCTCATCGAGTCCGGAATGAGAACGGCGTTGCTTACCGGTATCACGGCATATTCCCGAAACAGACCGAACATCTGCGGCGAGCCCATGAACACGCTCGAAACGCAATTATTGTGTTTGCCGGCGCGGCAGAATTCACAGCGGCCGCAGGTGATGCTGGGCTCGAGAGCGACGCGGCCGCCAACGCTGAAGCTGCTTACTCCCGCTCCAACCGCCACAACCTCGCCGGCGGGCTCGTGCCCCAGCACCTGCGGATAAACGGCCCTTGAGGACCCAATCCCGCCTTCAAGGTACCAGTGCATGTCGCTGCCGCAGATACCGACCGCGCGCAACCGTACAAGCAGCTCGCCCCGTCCGGGATCGGGCGGCATCGGCAACTCACGGGGTTCTAGAACTCGCTGGGCGACCAGTTGAACGGATCTCATGGGCGTAAGGTGCCAGTATAATACGGTGGTCCAGCGACGCTTGCCTCACCCCGGCTTCGACGCCGTAATGCCCTTGCCTTCCACGCATTCATACCGGCCCGCTTTCAGGTCCTTGAACTCTTCCGTACGGCCGCTTGGCCAGCGGATGACCGCGCGTTCCACCGTATCCCGCCTGCCCAGCCCGAACGTAACCGGCATCTCCGATTGCGACAGATAACTCGATCCGCTGCGCACCATTCGCGAGCTCGATTCCGCGCCCTGATAAATCCGCACGGTTGCGCCGATCCCGTCGCGGTTGGATTTCGTGCCGATCAGACGGAAACGGATCGAGCGATTCCCGCTCAGCTGATCGTTTCGATAGAGACGCGCCGGACCGTTGTTAGTCGTGATGAGAACGTCGAGATCGCCGTCGTTGTCGAAATCGCCAAATGCCGCCCCGCGGCCCACCTTCGGTTCGGCGAATCCACCGCCCAGCTCTGCTGCTACGTCGAAGAACCCTTTCGCACCGCGGTTGATAAACAGGTTCGGCGGTTGCGCATAATGCGCGTCGGCGCTGGTCTTGCCTACCGCGTCGTCAATGTGGCCATTGACCACGAGCAGATCCAGGCGCCCGTCGAGATCCGCGTCGAAAAAGAAACAGCCGAATCCAAGTCTGCGCCGCGTCAGACGCCCGACCTCGGACCTCGGCGCCTGGTCGATATACGTTCCGCCCCCGCTGCTGCGGTAGAGGCCGAGCATTTCGTTGTCGAAGTTCGTTATCACAAGGCCCGGAATACCCGAGTTATCGTAGTCCGCCGCGTCGACTCCCATGCCCGCGCGGGCCTTCCCGTCTTCGCTGAACGCGAGACCGGCGCGTACCGCAACCTCTTCGAACGTGCCGTCGCGTGCGTTGCGGTAAAGCTTGTTCGGTTGCGTGTCGTTCGCGACGAACAGATCCGGCCAGCCGTCCAGGTCGTAGTCGAGCATGGTCACGCCGAGCGACTTCGAACTGCTGTCGAACAGGCCGGCCTTTGCCGTGACGTCCTCGAACACGCCGTCGCCGGCGTTGCGAAATAGCCAGCAGGTGGAGCCGCGGTAAGCCTCAGGCGTGCAATAGGACTTCCGTTTGCCGTCAAGACTGCAAAAGACATCCTGCGCGGGCGACCATTTCACGTAGTTGCACACGAAGAGATCGAGCCGCCCATCGCCGTCGTAATCGAACCAAAGCGCGGAACTGCTGAAGCCTTCCCGTTTCCCCAGCCCGCAGCGATCCGTCACGTCGATGAAGCTTCCCGCGCCCGTATTGCGAAAGAGCCTGCTTTGGCCGACGCAGGACACGAAAATATCGGGGAAGCCGTCGTTGTTGTAATCGCCCACGGCGACTCCCATGCCGTACATCTCGACGTCCAGGCCGGCGCGGCGAGTGACGTCTGTAAACGTGCCGTTACGGTTGTTGCGGTAGAGTCTCAGCGTCCCGCGCGACCGCCTGTGTCCCGGCCAATCGCGGCCGTTGACAAGCAGGATGTCCTGCCATCCGTCGCCGTCGTAGTCGAGAAAGGCGCAGCCCGCACCGAGCGTTTCGGGAAGGTACTTTTCGCCGAATGCGCCCGAGTTATGCCGGAAATCGATTCCCGCCGCGGAGGTGACGTCGGTAAATCTGAAACCTGGCGATGGCGCCCCCGGCGAAAGTTGCGCCGCGAGCCCGCGTGCAGCGCCGGACAGCAGATCCCGCCGCGTCATCAGGACAGTCCGACAAGGCCCTTCTTGACGGCGAAGAGAACCAGCTCCGCGGTGCGATGGATGTTAAGCGCTTCCATCAGGTTCGCCCTGTGAACGGAAACCGTGTTTACGCTCAGGCCGAGAAGCCAGGCGATTTCCTTGTTGGATTTGCCTTCCGCGATCATCCGCAGCACCTGCTTCTCCCGCTGCGTGAGACGCTCAAAACCATCGGTGGGCGCGGGACCTTCACGGAGTCCGGGTCCGCGATACTCGCGGCCCGCCGCAACCGCCTTGACGGCCGCGGTGAGATCCAACTCAATCGCGTTCTTTAACAGATAGCCTCTCGCGCCGGCCTGGAATGCGTTGCGCACATAGTTGTCCTCGGCATGCATGCTGAGGATCAGGATAGCCGTATTCGGCAGCTTCTTGAGTATTTCAACGCTCGCCTGTACGCCGTCGAGATCGGGCATGGCTAAGTCCATTACGATCACGGCGGGTTCAAGCCTCAGCGCCAGTTCGAGGGCCTCGCGGCCGTTGCCGGCTTCGCCCACGACGCGAAGTTCGGGATCGTCGTCGAGGATGCGGCGGAACCCTGTGCGGACCAGGCGGTGATCGTCGGCGAGCAAAACCGTGATCCCGGGTTTCACCGCGATCTCGAGCTTCGGACCTTCCGATTTCGTCGGGTCCTGTTTCAAAGCGCGGCTGCCTTTTCCGAAAGTGGAACGTCGAGCGTAACCAGCGTCCCCCCTTCCGGAGGCCGGGAGAAAATCACCGAACCGCGCAGAATCTCAGCGCGCTCACGCATGGCGATCAAGCCGATGCCGGAGACCGGACCGGGACGGAATCCGACGCCGCGGTCCTCGACTTCCATAAGCAGGCGCCCGCCGCCCATGCAGACGCGCACCGATGCTTCCGCCGATCCTGAGTGCCGGGCCACGTTGTTTAGAGCCTCCTGAAGAATCCGGTACACGTGAATTGCCGTCTCGTCGCCGGCGAAGGGACCACCGCCCCGCTTCTCATATCGTATAACGATGCCCGTCTGTTTGCCGAATTGCTGCACGTACCATTCGAGAGTTTTTTCAAGACCGTAGTCGTCGAGCATGGCGGGATGAAAAATCTGAGACAGGCTCCGCATCTTGTCGAGCGTCTCCTGGGCGATGGCGTGCACTTCAGCCAGGTCGGCGCAAAAGGGGGAGTTCGGGGGCAAGCCACGGCGCTCGGCCCGGCTGAGCATGGCTCCTACCGCCGTGAGGATTTGACCGAACTCGTCGTGCAATTCGCGCGAGACGGAGTGCAGGATCTCCTCCTGAACCGTGATCAGCTTGCGCGCCAGGATGCGATGCTGATCGGACAGGCCTGCAATTCGTTCGAAGATCCGGCGGTTGGCCTGAATGAGATAGAGGCTGGTTGCGGAGATGGCCGCCAGCATGGCTGCGATAAAGACGTAGACGTTTCGCTCGACGCGGTCGTATATTCGCTGAATCTCTATAACGGCTTGCTGCTCGGCTTCGTTGTTCAGGACGAGCAAGCGCGCAACGGTCGAGGTAAGAGCGGCCTGCTGGGCTTCGAGCGACGTGCGGATGAGGCGGCGCGCGGCTTCTTCGCGGCCTTCGCGAGCCATGTCGAACATCCGGTCGGTGGAACTCCAGAACTGGAAAAGCGCATCCGCGAGGCGGCGCTCGCGCTCCGGGTCCTGCCCCGCCGTCTGCCCGGAAGCCGCGAGTTGATTCTCGATGCGCAGTGCGTCCTCCAAATCGAAGCGAATGCGGTCGAACTGGCCTTTCCAGGCGACCAGGGGATAGGGCTCGCCGCCTTCCACCATGTCCCGCATGGCGAGCGCAAGGGAATGCAAATTGTTCTGGATTCGCAGCAACTGGAGCGAATCCTTGCGGTTTCGCTCGACCGTTTCCGCTTGCAGGGCCCGGACCCCGTTGATCTGGTGCAACGCATACCAGGAAAAGACCGCGACCAGGATCAGCGTGATGGCGAATCCGATCAACAGCCGGCCGGTAGGGGAGTTCGGGCGCATGTGCATTCGCTGAAGGCGAGCGGCTGCAACTCATTATAGCCGCGCGAGCCTGCTTTACCGGCGCCGCTGCCGGGCAAGCGCCGATCGCAACGGTTCTCAGACTGAGGCTCCACCGCCAAAGCCGGAAGCATCGGCAACCCCTATACTTGAATGGCGGCTCCTGCCCCTCATCTCGGACGCCCTTCTCGGGATTTCCAATCCAGGAACGATTGTGAAACCGATCGCCCAAACCCCTTCACCGCGTGAATCATACCGAACGCCATGGGTCTGCCGAGGCATTCGGCTCGTAGCCTTCCTTTCCTCAGTTTTTTCTCCGCTTTGCCGAATGCCGTCTCTGCCGCGAAGCCAAGAAGCAGGAAAAAGGATCTGATAGCATTAGTTAAAGATGCTTTTGAGATGCGAGGGACGCCATGGTCAATTTGAGTCGGGACATTCACCCGCTCACCGACTTCAAGCGAAACACGGACGACTTCATGAACCGGATGAAGAAAACCCGGAGGCCCGTCGTTCTTACCGTGAATGACAAAGCCGAACTCGTGGTCCAGGACGCGGAGAGCTACCAGCAAGTTCTCGACCGGCTTGAGCGGTTCGAGGCTGTGGAGGCGATTCGGCTCGGCATCGCGGCTGCGGAGGAAGGCCGGGTCAAGCCCGCGCGGCAGGCGCTAGCCGAACTTCAGGACAAGCTTGGCATTTCAGGTTGATATCACGGAACCGGCGCTGGCCGATGCAGAGGACTATGTTCGGTTCATCCGTCATGTGAGACAGGAACCTGAAATCCGCCATCTGATTTATTTCTCCCATCGGATCATTTTTCGAGTTGAGCGCGAGAAGAGGCGCGTTGTCATCCACTGCGTCCATCACACCTCCAGACAGGGTCTTGCTGAAGGCGACCTTCCTTAGCGCCCTTGGTCGATGGGTCAATCGGGAAAATGTCGACGGACAGAACAGAACTGCGAGACAATCGGCACTTTTCAATCCAAGAACGCTCGCGAAACCGCGATCGCCCAAACCCCGCGGCGCGTGAATTATAATGAACACTATGGGTCTGCCGGGGATTCGGCTCGCCGCCTTCCTATTCCTTTCCTTCCTGCCCGCTTTGCCGGATGTCCGGCAGTGTGCGTGCGATCCCGCCCGCCCGGAAACCATGGAAGCGCGCGAATGCGGTCTCTGCCGCGAGGCCGAGAAGCAAGAAAAAGATCAACCCGTCTTCTTCCTGAAGGATATAAACCCTCGTAAGCCGAACCGGTGGCTCGCCCTTCCCAGGGTGCATGGCAAGGTGCAGCACAGCCTGCATCTGGCTTCACCAGCGGAGCGGAAACGGCTCTGGACCGCCGCCGTCGCCAAGGCTCGCGAGCTGTGGGGCGACGAATGGGGCCTGGCCATGAACGGCGACGAGTCGCGAACTCAGTGTCACGCTCATATCCATATCGGCAAACTGCTTAAGGGCGTCGAAACGGCGAATTTCGTTGTTGTCCGCGGTCCTGAGCAAATTCCCGCGCCGACCGAGGGTAGCGGCATTTGGGTTCATCCCGAGGGCGCGCGCCTGCACGTCCATACGGCGGAGCAGATTACGGAAACGGTGCTGTTACGCTAAGATCGCTACGTTAGGGTTCGCACAATAAGGAAAGTCAAAGCCATGCTGCTCGATATCGCAAAGCTTCCCACAGCGGAGAATTCCGCCATTCACCTCCATCCGTCCGAC
The DNA here is from genome assembly GCA_945893365.1 of Candidatus Sulfopaludibacter sp. SbA3. GTDB lineage: Bacteria > Acidobacteriota > Terriglobia > Bryobacterales > Bryobacteraceae > SYKU01. The sequence continues at coordinate 33,617 of CAMDED010000010.1, forward strand.
AACATCGCTGTTGCGCGCGTACCGCTCGCCGCCGGCGACGAGCTTCGCATCGATGGCACTGCCGTCACCGTCCGGAACGCGGTCCCGGCGGGACATAAAATCGCCGTGGCCAATATTGCGGCAGGCGAGACGGTACACCGCTACGGCCAGTCCATCGGGAGGACCAAGCGAGCGATTGCGGCCGGTGAGCACGTGCACACGCACAACCTGTCGTTCGAGGAGCTGCAATTCGCATACGAGTACCCCACCGGTGAAATCGCTTTTCCGCCAGCTCCAGCCTACATGCCGACGTTCATGGGCTATCCTCGTGAAGACGGCAGGGCCGGCACGCGCAATTATGTCGCCGTGGTGGCCGCGAGCAATTGCGCCGCGCATACCGCCGAGCTGATCGCCTCGAGCTTCACGCGGGAGGAAATGCCCGCGAACATCGACGGCGTCGTCGCCTTCCCTCACGGGGAAGGCTGCGGGCACTCGATCGGACCCGATACCGAACAATTGCGCCGGACGCTCGCCGGCGTGCTGTCCCACCCCAACGTCTGCGCCGCCATCATTCTCGGCCTTGGGTGCGAGGTTAATCAGATCGATCACTACCTGGGGCCGAACGCGCCGCGCACCAGCCGCCTGGTTGGCATGACGCTGCAGGAAAGCGGCGGAACTCGCGCCACGGTCGAAGCCGCGCGGCGCAACATCTTCGGACTCATGGAGCAGGCCGCATCCGAAAAGCGCGTTCCCGTTCCCGCGTCCAAAATCATTCTCGGCCTGAATTGTGGAGGGTCCGATTCCTTTTCGGGCATTACGGCGAATCCCGCGCTCGGCGTCTGCTCCGACATGCTTGCGGATCTCGGCGCAAGCGCAGTGCTTGCCGAAACCACCGAGATCTTCGGAGCCGAACACCTTCTGGTCAAGCGCGCCCGCAATCGCGAAGTAGCCGACAGGCTCCTCGGTTTCGTCAAATGGTACAAGGAATACCTGGTGCGGATGGGCGGCAGCTTCGACGACAACCCTTCTCCGGGCAACAAGGAGGGCGGTCTTTCGAACATTCTCGAGAAGTCTCTCGGCGCCGTCGCCAAAGCGGGCACTTCGCCGTTAACCGCCGCCATCGATTACGGGGAACGCGTCGTGACTCCCGGTTTCGTGTTCATGAACACGCCCGGCTACGATCCGGTCTCGCTCACCGGCCTCGCCGCCGGCGGCTGCAATCTCATTTGCTTCACGACGGGCCGCGGCAGCGCCATCGGTTTCCCGTCCATTCCGGTGGTCAAGATTGCAACCAATTCGCACACCTACAAGCGCATGCGGGACAACATGGACGTGAACGCGGGCGCCATCGCCGACGGGGAACGGTCCATCCCGGAAGTTGGAAAGGAAATCTTCGACCTGCTTCTTCGCGTCGCCTCCGGAGAGAAGACCTGCGCGGAACGGCTCGGCCATCAGGAATTCGTGCCGTGGCGAATCGGCCCCGTGATGTAAAGCCAAGGTATGCGAAACGCCGTTACGCACAGCCTCGTCATGTAAAGGCAGCGATCATGTCTCGACTTTCAAAAACGCTTGTTTTCGCCGCGCTGTGCGCCGCCGCTTCGGCCCAGACGAAGAAGCCGTCCGCGCTCGACAAGGCTTCGCTTGAGGCCTACGTGCGGCACCTTTTCGTCTGGGGACCGCAGATCAAAGTCGACATAAAGGATCCCGTCCCGTCCGCGCTTGCCGGCCTGATGGAGGTGCGTCTCCGCGCCTCGTCCGGCGCCGCAAGCCAGGACGAGTTGTTCTACGTTTCAAGGGACGGCCGGCACTTTGTGCGCGGCGCGATTTTCAACGTCGCGCAAAATCCGTTCAAAGCCGATATCGAAAAGCTGAAAACTCAATCTCAGCCGAGCATCGGCACGCCGGGCGCGCCGGCCGTCGTCGTGGTCTTCAGCGATTTTCAATGCAGCTATTGCAGGGAAGAGGCGAAGATGCTTCGTGCGAACCTCATCAGCTCCTATCCGAAAGAGGTGCGCCTGTACTTCAAGGATTTTCCGCTCGAGCAGATTCATCCCTGGGCCAAGCCGGCCGCGATGGCGGGCCGCTGCATCTTCAAACTCAACCCCGAGGCCTTCTGGGACTACCACGATTGGATCTTCGAGCATCAGGCCGAAATCAAGCCGGAGAACCTAAAGGATAAGATTCTGGAATTCGCCAAGACGAAGACGATCGACGCCCTTCAGCTCTCGCGCTGCATCGACACGAAAGCCACCGAAGCGGAGGTGAACCAATCGATCGAAGAAGCGCGATCTCTAAACGTCGCCTCAACCCCCACGCTTTTCGTCAACGGGAGGCGGCTCGAAGGCCAGCGGAGTTGGCCGGACCTCCGCCGCGTGATCGATTTCGAGATCGAATACCAGAAGACCGCCAAGAACGCCGGCGAAGACTGTGGTTGCGCCGTGGAACTGCCATCCCTGGTTAAATAAGAGAACGGTCAAATAAGAGAACGGTTAAATAGGCTAACAATGCGCATCTGGTTCGTACTCCTTTCCGCCCTCGCCGCGTTCGCGGCGACGGTCCCCACTCCCGCGCTCGATCCGCATCGTTTTCTCGAGGACGTCAAGTTTCTTGCGTCCGAGAATATGAAAGGCCGCGCCACCGGAAGTCCCGAGTTGGAGAAAGCAGCCGCCTACATCGCGAAGCAGTTCAAGGCCGCGGGCCTCCACCCGATCGACGGGAAGAGTTTTTACCAGCCATTCTCCGTTACCACGAATGCGAAGCTGGGCCCTTCGAACCGCTTCGAGTACGTGGAGGCCGGCAAGACCTCGACGCTCAAGTTCGAAGAGGATTTTCTTCCATTCAACTTCTCCGCGCATGCCAAACTTACCGGAGGCGTAGTCTTTGCCGGCTACGGCATCACAGCAAAGGAATATAGCTACGACGACTACGAAGGCCTCGACGTCAAGGACAAAATCGTCCTGATCCTCCGGCACGAGCCACAAGAATACGACGAAAAGAGCGTTTTTGCCGGTAAGGTCTATACCGAGCACGCTCAGTTCTCGAGCAAAGCCACCAACGCCAAGCAGCATGGCGCGCGAGGCGTGATCCTTATCAACGACCGCGCGAATCATCGCGGCGACACCGACACGATGGAGAAATTCGGCCGCGCCGCCGGCCCCGGAGACGCCGGAATTCCCTTCGTTCAGATCAAAGCCGATACCGCCGAACGCTGGATCGCCGAAGCCGGCAGGAATCTCGAGGAAGTCCAGGCGGCAATCGACAAGGACCTTCGCCCTCAGTCCTTCCCTCTTCCAGCTTCCATTCAGATCCACGCCAATATCGACGTCGAACGCGCCGTGAGAACCGTGCACAATGTTGCCGGATACATTCCCGGCGAGACGAAGGAGTACATCGTCATCGGCGCGCACTACGATCACCTCGGGCTCGGCGAACAGTTTTCCATGGCGCCCTCGATGTCCGGAACCATTCACCCCGGAGCCGACGACAACGCATCCGGAGCCTCCGGCGTCATCGAGCTGGCGCGCTACCTGGCCCGCCAGCCGAAACAGAAACGCGGCATTTTGTTCATGACTTTCGCCGGCGAGGAGTTGGGCCTGCTCGGTTCGAGTTATTTCGTCAATCACCCCACGTTTCCTCTCGATCAAGCCGCGGCCATGCTGAACATGGACATGATCGGCCGGATCCGCGACGGCAAGGTCTACGTGGGCGGCGTTGGCACGGGCGCGAGTTTCAGGTCGATGCTCGGGCCCATCATGGCCCGGCACGCGCTCAAGGTCGACTTCTCGGACACCACCGGCTACGGGTCGAGCGACCATACTTCCTTCACGACGCGCCAGGTCCCCGTGCTGTTCTTTTTCTCGGGCCTCCACGGCGACTACCACAAGCCGACCGATACCTGGGACAAGATCGACGCGCCCGAATCCGCCAAGCTCCTGGGTTTTATCGCCGACATCGCACTGAACCTCACTTCCAGCGCGACGGAAAAGCCGCTCTTCGTGCGGGTCAAGCCTCCGGCGGGAGCGCATAACGCGAACGTAGCCGGTTCCTCCGCGGCTGGAACTTCAAGCGGCTCGGGCTATGGACCTTATTTCGGCAGCATCCCGGATTTCGGGGAAATCCCAAATGGGGTGAAGTTCGCCGATGTTCGCGAAGGATCGCCTGCCGCGATCGCCGGTCTCCGCGCCGGGGACATCATGACTGAGTTCGACTCAAAAAAGATCCAAAATCTCTACGACTTCACCTATGCCCTGCGGCAGAAAAAGCCGGGGGACGAAGTCGAAGTGAAAGTGATTCGCGGCTCCGAAACGATTACCGCAAAAGTGACGCTGACTCAAAGGAAATGACGTCCACCGCGGCAACTCGGGCGCGCGAGGGCCTCACCTGCCCGTCTCTCCCAACGAACCTGGCCGTCTCCTCGCGGTGCTTCGAAGCCTGATCCGGTAAGCCGGTTTCCCCTGAATGCCCGCCAAATCGCCCCCTGAGATGACCGTGAAGGCCGTGGCTCTCGGCCTTCTTCTTGCTCTTGTTTTCGGAGCGGCGAATGCATACCTTGGCATGAAAGCCGGTCAAACCGTAGCCGCGACGATTCCCGCGGCAGTCATCGCGATCGCCCTGTTCCGTCTTCCCGCGATGCGTGGCGGAGTCCTTGAACAGAATATCGCGCGCACCGCGGCATCGGTTGGCGAAGCTCTCGTTTCGGGGGCCATCTTCACGATTCCCGCGTTCGTGATGGTTGAAATTAACGGCGTGCGCCTCTGGACCGGACTCCGCGAGCATTACTGGCAAGCCTGCCTGATTCTTCTCGTCGGCGGCTTGCTCGGAATCTTTTACATCATTGTTCTTCGCCGTCCACTCGTCACCGAACCCGGTCTTCCGTGGCCCGAAAGCGTGGCAAGCGCGGAAATCGTCAAAGCCGGAGAACAAGGCAGCGATGCCCCTAAATACGTTTTCGGGGCCATGGCGTTCGGCGGCCTTATCCAGGTTCTCAAGAGCGATAAGGGGATTCAGATATTCCGGGAGTACATCGACGGCTTTCTCCCATTTCCGCGATCCGTCATACAGCACTTCAACCTGCGGCGCGAGCCGACCGCCGCTATCTCGCACCTCGGCGGCGTCGCCTGGTCCACGCCCGCATTGTCGCCTGCGCTAATGGGGATCGGCTATATTATCGGTCCCCGTCTTGCTTCGATCAACGTGGCCGGCGGGATCGTCGCATGGTGGATGCTGATTCCTTTGCTGCTCTTCTTCGATCCGGATCTTCCCGTCCGGCTGGGCGGACCGGCAGTGGCCACGCCGGACGTCCTCGCCTTTACCGTCTGGTACAACGTCGTTCGTCCGATCGCGGTCGGAGCCATGCTCGTCGCCGCCTGCCATACGCTTTTCTCCATGCGCCACTCGATTGCGAAGTCGCTCAAGGGCGCAATGGCCGCCTCGGCCTCAGCCTCAGCTTCATCCGGCGGTCCAGTCGAAACGCCCCGCACCGAGCGGGACATCCCCATCCGTTGGTGGATCTTCGGAACGGCTTCGCTCACCGCCGCTACGCTCGCGCTCTACTTCGCCTTCACGGGAAACTGGACGGCGGCCATCGTCGCCACCATCGTCATGACCATCACCGGATTTCTGCTCTCAGCCGTGGGCGGCTATCTGGTTGGATTGGTGGGAAGCTCGAACCAGCCGCTTTCCGGCCTCACGGTATCCGCGCTTGTCATCTCCGCGCTAGTCATGGTCGCCATCGGAGCCACCGGCCCGTCCGGTGTGATGGCGGTGCTCGGCGTCGCTTCCATCGTCTCGCTCGCCTGCTCCGTTTCCGGTTCTCTCATCCAGGATCTCAAGGCGGGACACCTCCTTGGCGGCACGCCGTGGAAGATGCAGATCGTTGAAATGCTCGCCGTCGTCGTGCTTTCGCTTTTCCTGATGCTGCCGATCATCGCGCTCGATGAAGCCAATCGCGCCACCGGCGGCATTGGCGGCCGCGCGCTTCCGGCTCCCCAGGCCGGCTTGATGGCCCAGCTCGCCAAAGGGATCGTCGGCGGCCAGATGGCATGGGGCCTTATCGGGGCTGGAGCCGCCTTCGCCGTCGCGCTCCTGCTCTGCGGCGCCCGCGCCCCCATGCTGATCGCCGTCGGAATGTATCTCCCCTTTGACACCACGTCTTCCATCTTTATCGGCGGCGTGCTGAAATGGCTCGTCGATCTTCGCTCGGCGCGGCTCAGTCCGGAGCGTAAGATCGCGGTCGAAGAGAAAGGAACCCTCCTCGCCTCCGGCCTCATCGCGGGCGAGGCTGTTGTGGGGATTCTCCTCGCCGTCACTTTCGTCGCCGGGCTCAGCTCCATCACGCACCTTTTCACGGGTTCGGACGAATTCAGCTTCTTCGCCCAGTGGGGCGGATGGCTTTCGCTCGTTGCCTTCGCCGCAATCGGTTGGATCCTTGTGCGAATTCCCACCGGAAGTGAGCTATAACAATCGTTGATGCCAATCTCCCGACGGAACTTCATGCTTTCAACCGCCGCCCTCGCCGCACCCGCTGCCGCACCGGCCCAGATCCGCCTCGGCTTCGACTCCTATTCCATCCGCGCCTTCAAGTGGAAGGCCATCCAACTCCTCGACTACACGGCTTCGCAGAAGCTCGACACGATCCAGCTTTCGAGCCTCGACGATTACGAAAGCTTCGAGCCCGCCTACCTGCAACAAGTAAAGGATCGCGCCGCGCGCCTTGGCATCTCGATCGACGGTGGGATCGGCTGCATCTGCCCCACGGCGAATCAATGGAACAACCGCAACGGATCGCCGGAAGAGTACATCCTCAAAGGGCTACGCGTCGCGAAGGCCGTGGGAGCCTCCTCCATGCGCTGTTTCCTCGGCAACTCGAACGACCGCACGGTCAACGGTCCCATCGAGAAGCATATGGAAAAGACAATCGCGGTTTTCCGCTCGGTGCGTACTCGCGCCCTTGAAACCGGAGTCGCGATCGCTCTTGAGAACCACTCGGGCGACATGCAGGCGCGCGAGGTTCGAACCATTATCGAAGAGTCCGGCAAAGAGTTCGTCGGCTCCTGTCTCGATACCGGCAATCCCATGCAGGTGATGGAAGACCCTCTGGTGACGCTCGAAGTCCTCGCGCCCTACGTCGTCACGACGCACATCCGCGATTCCGCTATCTTCGAACATCCGCGTGGAGCGGCCTACCAGTGGGTCGCGCTCGGCGACGGCTCGGTCGATTTCAAACGTTTCGTCTCACTCTATCGCCAGCTTTGCCCAAGCGCCGCCATGCAACTCGAAATCATCACCGGCCGTCCGCCACAGGTGTTGCCGTACCTCGAAGCCGGTCACTGGAAGGCCTTCAAGAATGCGAACGCAGCCGAGTTCGCCCGTTTCGTCGCGCTCGCGAAGAACGGCCACCCGTTCATGGGAACCATGGTCATCGGCGGCGCCGGCAAACAGCCGCCTCAAGTGGAAGCAGCGCTTCAGGAGCAGCAGCGAACCGATCTGGAGCGCAGCTTCGAATACGCCAAGAAGCACCTGGACGTAGGCGTGCGCTGGAGAGCCTAACCCGAGAGCTAAGGACTGAAATGAAACAACTGTTGCAATCGCCAGCCGGTGGGGCAGCCGATCGTCTTTCGTCGCCTGCCTTCTGCCGCGCCTGTAGCGGGCCGCGAACGACGATGGCCTGCCCGGTTATTTCCTGACGAGAGCTAAGATCGAGAGAATGACACGATGACCCCGAAACCCACACCCAACCGCTGGCGCTACGCCGTTGCAGGCTTAATCATGCAACTCTGCCTCGGCGTGATCTACTCCTGGTCTGTCTTCAGGGGTCCTCTAGCAACGCTCCACGGCTGGTCGAAGTCGGATACGATCGCGCCCTATCGTTACTCGCTCCTCTTCTTCACGTTCGGCATGATCGCCGCCGGCCTCTGGCAGGACCGCAAAGGCCCGAGGCTGGTCGGGAGCGTCGGCGGCATTCTGCTTGGCGCCGGTTGCCTGCTCGCCGCGTTCATCGGCGATACCAAAACCGGGCTCATCTTTTCCTACGGCGTCGTCGCGGGCGTGGGCGTCGGATTCGCCTACGTCACACCCATCGCCACATGTATCAAATGGTTCCCGGATAAGCGTGGCTTCATCGTCGGCCTCTCCGTCATGGGCTTTGGAGTCGGCTCGCTCATTTTCGCTCCTCTTCTCGAAGCCCTGATGGGGCACGACCCCTCCCAACTGTCCGTAACCATTCCGCGCACCTTTCTCATCATGTCGGGGATTTTCTTCGTCTGTGTCGTGGGAGCCGCTCAGTTCTACGAGATTCCGCCGCCGGGGTGGAAACCAGCCGGATGGAATCCGCCGGCGGGCACGGTGGGGGCAAAGGTGGAATACCCTCCCGCCGAGATGCTACGCACGCCGCAGTTCTATATGCTATGGCTCACCTTCTTCTTCGGCACATCGGTCGGGCTCACGGCCATCGGCGAAGCCACTCCGATCATCCAGGAGTTGGCAAAGCGCGATGCGGTCATGAGTGGTGGCGCGGCGCTTGGCATCATGTCGGTCTGCAACGGACTCGGCCGCCTCGGATGGGGTAGCCTGTCCGACAAAACCGGCCGGAATATCGCCACGGTGCTGATGTGTTGCGTCTCCATGGTCGCCTGCGTCTTTTTCCTTCGCGGACCGGAAACCTTCTGGCAGGCGCTTATCGGTCTCTGCCTCGCCGGCTTCGGTTACGGCGGCTATCTCGCGCTCATGCCGTCCTTCACGGCCGACTACTTCGGACCGAAGAACGTAGGCGCTAACTATGGAATCGTCTTCTCCGCCTGGGGCCTCTGCGGCTTTATCGTTCCCGGCTATTTCGCCGGTATCATGGACAAAGCGAAGCAAGCCGGTAGTCTGGCGGCGGGCTACAACGAAGTCTATTTCACGCTGGCCGGTCTTGCGGCGATCGGTGCGATCCTCGCGTACGCCGCGCGGCGGCCGCGCGCGTTCCTGTGAAGTAGCCGCGGGTTTGGGATTCAGTGCTCGAAAAAGTCAATCTCGACAAGAAGCTCTCGCACAAGAATTACAAGCTTGTGCTGCGCGACCTGCAACGCCGCCTTTCGGAGCTTGAGAAAACATGCTGGGACCGCAAAATCGCTTCGATCGTCGTTTTCGAGGGCTGGGACGCCGCCGGCAAGGGCACGTCGATCGCGACGCTCACCGCACGCCTCGATCCGCGCGGATTCAAGCTTCATCCCATACACCCGCCCGGTCCCCACGAGCTGAACCGCCCTTGGCTCTATCGCTTCTGGCTGCGGACGCCGAACTACGGCGAGATGGCGATCTTCGACCGAAGCTGGTACGGCCGCGTGCTCGCGGACCGCGTGGAAGGTCTCGTCTCCGAGCCGGAATGGCGCGCCGCCTACCGCGATATTCTTGAGTTTGAACGCATGCTGGCCGACGATGGCGTCGTCATTGTGAAATTCTGGCTTCACATCGACAAGAAAGAGCAGAAGAAGCGATTCAAGGAGCTCTCCTCCGATCCGCTGAGAAACTGGCAAGTCACTCCCGAAGACTGGACGCGTCATCGCAAGTACGACCAATACCTTCTTGCCGCCGAAGAGATGCTGGAGCTTAGCGACTCCGACTACGGCCCTTGGACCGTGATCGAAGCTACGTCGCGCTGGTACGCGCGAAGGAAGATTTTCGAAGTCCTGATTCGCGCCCTCGAAGCGCGCCTGGGCGGACTTGCGCCGCCGCACGTTCCGGCTAGCGTCGAAGACGAGCAGGAAGCCGAGCTGCGCGCCGCGATAGACGAGAACGAGGAAAAATAAAGTGCTGGACGCCATCGACCTCTCGCTTTCACTCGACCGGAAAACCTACATCACCGAGCTCACCCGCCGCCAGGTCCAGCTTCGCGAGCTGTGCCATGAGGTCTACATGCAGAAGCGGTCGGTTGTGATCGTCTTCGAAGGGTGGGACGCGGCGGGGAAAGGGGGCAGCATCAAGCGCGCCACGGAGAAGATGGACCCGCGCGGCTACGTCGTCTATCCGATCACCGCCCCGGCGGGCGAAGACAAGACTCACCATTATCTTTATCGCTTCTGGCGCCGTCTTCCCGAGGGCGGCCAGATCGCTTTATTCGACCGGAGTTGGTACGGCCGGATGCTGGTTGAGCGTGTCGAGGAGTTTTGCACGCCGGCGGAATGGAAGCGCAGTTTCAGGGAAATCAATTCCTTCGAACGCCAGTTGCGCGATGCCGGCGTCATCGTGATGAAGTTCTGGATTCACATCAGCCGCGACGAACAACTCCGCCGCTTCGAAGAGCGTCAGAGAGTTGGGTACAAGGCGTGGAAGCTTACGGACGAGGACTGGCGCAACCGTGAAAAGTGGAGCCTGTACGAGCAAGCCGTCGGCGACATGCTGCTAAAGACCAGCACGCTGACGGCTCCTTGGACGATCGTGGAAGGTAACGACAAGTATTGGGCGCGCGTAAAGGCGTTGAAGACGATGGTCGATGTCATATCGCGGGAAATGGACTACGAACCAGCCGACCCCGCATTAAAGTCCGGGAAGAAGAGGCGCGCAGCGAAGAAGCGTTAGACGGTTCGCCCGGCTACGCATCATGGGCCGGGCGCGGCGAGCGACCTCGCGATCATTACCGTTCCTCGTTAGGAAAATACAATCTCGAAGGTATGGTCGAACGGCGTGAAGCCGCAAAGATAAACCGCCGGTCCCGCGTGCTTCGCCTCCGCGCCGCGAACTTGCGTGTACCTGTGTTCGCCGAGGCCCGGTCCGATGCGTACCGTATTCGCGCCCATCCTGTACTCGGCATGTCCGTTTGCCAGGAGCCAGGCATCCGGCGTGTTTGGAGCAGCCGCGCAGTTTTCGATCTTGCCGCCCTCGCGCAAAGTTACTTCAATTGCCACCGGAACGTTGTCGGTGCCCCCCGACCGCACCCGCAGACGAAATCCGTTCGCGACCTCTCTTACTTCAGCCGACTGAACCAGCCTGCAAACTTCCGTGGCCTTGCGCTCCTTGCGGATTCGATACCACTCGTCCTCATCCGCGGGGACGGGACGCGCCTTCTCCAGCGGCTGGTAGTACGCGGCCACAAGCTCGGGTTGCTCGAAAACGTACGCGCCATCTTTCTTCTCCGCGCGCGTTGGAACGAACTGACCTTTTCCGAAGAAGGCGCTCGCGAATCGAACCGCGGATACAACCGCTTCGCCGCCGCGCGCATTCAGGAAACGGCTGTTCCCGCTTAAGAACAGGGTTGCGCTTAGCGAGCGGCGCCGGATACGCGCGATTCCCAGCTTCCGGAACTCGCGCTCGTAGTCGTCGGGCAGAGGCGCGGCTGGCGGCGGGGGCGCGGAGAGCTCGGGGTACTCCATCAACATCGCCAGGCTCGCGTACCGGTTTTGAAATTTTTGTGCCAGCGTGGCGAACTGTCCGTTGCGATCCCGCCATGCAAGGTAACGCAGCGGGAACCAGTACCCTGCCATGGAACCGCGTTGATTGCGGTCCTGGCGCCGCGAGATTTCCGTAACAGGTTCGAGATCGCCGTGCATCAGGTAAAGCATCGAGTTGAGATTGCGCCGCGCCGCGTCGAGCAGCTCCGGTCTCTTTAGTTTCGCTGCCATCACCACCAGCGCGCTGTCGACGATCGGATTGTATTGAGCCGTGCTGCGCTCGGCAAACTGGCCGTCCTCGTCGATGTCGACGCCCTCGGCAAGCCACTTGTCGATTCGCCCGGTATAGGCCCGCGATGGAAACAGTTCGTTCAATTGTGCAAGAGCCGCGCACAGGACCCAGCGATGGTTCGGCGTGTGCACTCCGCCCTCCGCGAGAGCCCCGCCCGCCTTGCGCAGAAACGGCTCCATGATGGCGCTCAACTCGCGATCGCCCGCCCGGGACGCCAGTACCGCCGCCGTGGCCGCGCCGCGCACCGCGAAGGACAAGTCCGCGGGCGAGTTGAAATTCGTGATCGGATTGTCGATATTTCCCTGCGCGTTCTGCATCCTCGACAAGTGCTGAGCCGAGAGCCGCAGACGGCCGATCATCAGGGAGTTCTTGTGAAAGTTCGATCCCGGATGTAGAAACGCAGGCACGAAGATCGTCCAGCTTCCCGCGGCCGTGCCTGCGTAGCAGAGGCCGTATTCGTCGGGAAAGCCGCCATACCAGCGGCTGGCAGGGTCGGTGATCTGGAGTTTGAGGTAGGCTTCGACGGCGGCGTCGTGGCGCGTCACGGCGGTTGAATCGATTGCCGAAGCGTTTGCCGGAGTTTGCCCGGCCAATGCGGGTGCGGCAGCGGCCAGCAGGTTCCTGCGCGTCATGCCTTCCGGTCGCGAAGCCACAACCGGTAGATCGCGGCGCCGGCGGCGATATTCGCGAGCGCAATGAAGCTGGCTTTGGGCTGCCAGATAATGCCGTAGATTGTCATGCAGCCCCCAACAAGAATGTATGCCGCGGGAATGGCCGGAAAACAGAAGCTCACCGGTTTCAGCGTTTGCCATCCTTCGCGGCGCCGGAAGACAAACAGCGAAGCGACCGAGAGCACCGTGAAGAAAGTCAGGCTCATGCCGATGAAAAACACCAGTTGGGGGAATGGCGTGAGAGTCATGAGGACGGCGCACGCTCCCTGAGCCAGGATCGCATTCGTCGGCGTTCGCCACTTTGGATGCACCACCGCCGCCTTCCGGAAGAACGCGCCGTTCTGCGCCATGGCGTAATAGACGCGCGGCCCGATGGTCACCATCGCGCTGACTGTCGAGACGATGGACAGCGCCATTGCGGCGGCGAACACTCCGGCCACTTCAGGCCCAAACAGATTCGAAGCGGCGAGCGACCCCACCGCGATCTGATCCTTCATCTGCTCAAGCGGCATTGCGTAGAAGAAAACCAGATTGAGACCAAGATACAGGGCCGTTACCAACGCCGTGCCCGCGGCCAGCGCCGCCGGCAGCGTGCGCTCGGGCCGCTTCAACTCTTCGGCCACGTACGTGGCGGCGTTCCATCCGCTGTAAGACACCATGACCCACAACAGCGTCACGACAAACTGCGCGGGCAGGGCGGTCGTGGAAGTTCGCACGGCCGGTTCGGACAAATGGCTCCAGCTTCCGTTGCCATAAAGGAAGCCGCCGAAGACGAACAGTATGATCACCACGATCTTCCCGCCCGTCAGTACGTTTTGGATCTTCGCGACGCGCTCGACGCCGAAGCAGTTGAGCGCGGTGAAAACCAGAATAAGCAAAGACGCCATCCACTGCGCGCCGCCGAACTTTAACGTCAGCGCGCCGGCGCCGATCGTGAAACCGCTTTCCTGGCGAAGCACGGGGAAGAAATGCCCAAGGTAGTCGGAGAAGGTGAGCGCGGCGGCGGCGATAGGGGCGGAGAAGCCGGCAAAAAACGAGGTCCAGCCGGTCATGAAGCCCCAAGTCGGTCCGAATGCCCGCGTGAGGTAAACGTACTCCCCGCCGGAGCTGGGGAAGTTAATTCCAAGCTCGGAATAGCTGAATGCCCCGGCAAGGGCGAAGAGCGAGCCTACGGCCCACGCCGCGAGAATAATCTTGGCGTCGCCAAGCTGTCCCACCATGAAGCCGGTGGTGCCGAAGATGCCGGTTCCCACCATGTTCGAGACCACGAGCGCCGTTGCCGAGACAAATCCGAGCTGTCTGAGAAGCGTGGTGGCCTTGCCGGGCTGGAGTTGCGTTGCCAACTCACTATTCTACGGCAAGTTCGAAAACTCCGGGTGACGCGTAGACCCTGCACTTCCGTTTGAGTAGTTGCCGATGCCCTCTTGATGGCCCCCGAAGCCCTTATTCATACGGGTTTCAAGAGGATGAAGACGCGCCGGAGGTCACCGCCCAACGGGTAAGAAACAAGACCAACCATTCAGGAGTTCCTCGGATTTCCGGTCCCTACCCGGGTTCGGACGGGTCTGGGAGAGGATGTTCTTGATTCCGTCGGCCGGCGCATGGAACCGGAATGGCGGAATACCAAAGAACCGCTGCAAGACGACGGCAACTTCCCGCAAAGGATGCGAAGTTTCATCTTCCGTCCCGGAAAGACCGCTGCAAAGAACGCCGCCGCAGTTACCGGCACGACCAGGTTCTTCAATCGTCGCTACTTCATGACGCGGATGTCTTCCAGGTTGTAGCTCTGTTTAATGAAGCGAAAAGTCTCCTGTCGGGAAACTCCCGGAGCAACGTGGGCGCGATACGGAGACGTCTGGTGCGGATGAGAGGACTTGAACCTCCACTCCCTTGCGAGAACTGAGACCTGAACCCAGCGCGTCTGCCAATTCCGCCACATCCGCACGCTTTCGACGAATTCATGCTAGCACAGCCGCGGGTCGAGCGGCAAACACCGCGTGCAGGACCTGGACCATTGTCGGGGTAGGTCCGTTTTTTTTTCGGTACCGGTACGGCTTCGACGACTGATTGCTCTCGTTCTACGGTAAGCTACGATGTAGTTGGCGTCGATATGATTCTACCGCAAACCTTTTTCGGTGCACTGCTGCTCCTGCTTCTGACCCTATTCTGCTGGGGATCCTGGGCAAACACGTTCAAACTCGCCGGGAAATGGCGATTTGAATTGTATTATTTCGATTTTGCCTTCGGAGTGCTTCTGGCTGCCGTTGTCTGCGCCTTCACTCTCGGTTCGCAGCCCACGGCCGACGGGCTCGAGTTCCTTGACGATATCGCTCATACCGGCCGCCGCCAGGCCGTCTACGGGTTCGCCGCCGGGGCCATCTTCAACTTGGCCAACATGCTGTTCATGGCGGCGATTTCGGTGGCGGGCCTGGCCGTCGCGTTCCCTGTGGGTTTGGGCACTGCGCTCTTCGTCGGCACTCTCGTGAACTACGCGGTTCAGCCCAAGGGGAACACGGTGCTTCTTTTTTCCGGCGTCGCCATTGTCGCCGCCTCCATTGTTGCGGACGCGCTCGCGTACAGGTCGCACGCGCGCGCGAAGCTTGAAGAGGAGATCGGCAAGGCCGGAAGGACCAAATCTAAGAAGAAGAAGGACGGAAGCCTGAAGGCGATCATCCTATGCGTTGCCAGCGGCGTCCTGATGGGTTCATACTTTCCGCTTATCGACTTGGCGAAGGCAGGCGACAACGGCATGGGTCCCTACTCGGTTGGACTGGTTTTCGCCGCGGGCGTTTTCGCGAGCACTTTCCTACTTAACTTATTCCTGATGAATCTGCCCGTGCAGGGACAAGCGGTCGAGATCCTCGATTACTTCAAGGGTCGCGCGACGCAGCACCTTCTGGGCCTTCTCGGTGGCGCCCTTTGGTTTTCCGGGATGATATCCAGCCTTGTTGTCGCCGCGGCTGTGGCTAAGGACGCGCAAATCGGCCCCGCAGCCGGTCTCGCCCTGCGCCAGGGCGCGACCATGATTGGCGCACTCTGGGGACTGCTGGTTTGGAAGGAATTCCAGAATGCGGACGTCCGCGTTAAGACATTGATTATATTGACTTTGGTTCTTTTTGTCTCGGGACTTGGCATGATTTCGATCGCTCCCCTTTACTCGCGCTAAGCTTTTTCGCCCATCGGCCCCGCACCAGCCCTCACCCCTCTTTAACGGGGGTGCGGGCTTTTTTGGGGCGCGCCGGGCGAAGGAGCTTCTCGCATCGTCCGGGAACATCCCTTCCCGCTCCCGCGCGCCACTCCCAGCGTCCCTCCAAATAAGAGCCTGAAGTTTTTTTGCGGTGTATATTGACAATGAGACGCTCATATTATATACTCCTTAATGAGGAAGATAAACTTATGTCGATTACACACTACGACCCACTCAGCACCAGCCTTCGCATGTTCGAAGACGCTGTTTCCCATCTCATGAGCGAGCCCCGCTCTGCACGCCCTTGGTCGCCGGCGGTAGACATCTTCGAAACCGACAATGAGATCGTTCTCCGCGCGGACCTGCCGGACGTGGATCTTAGCGACATCGACGTTCGAATCGAGAATCAGACTCTCACCCTGAAGGGAGAGCGGAAATTCGAGAAAACCGAGGGCAACAAGGGCTTCCACCGCATCGAGCGCAGTTTCGGCAGCTTTGTCCGGAGCTTCGCCGTGCCGGCCACGCTCGAAACGGAAAAGGTCAGCGCCGAGTTCAAGAACGGCGTCCTCACCATCCGTCTGCCCATCAAAGAGGCGGCCAAGCCGAAACAAGTGAAAGTGGAGGTGAAGGCCTAACCGAGGCCTTGTCAACTCGGCACGCAGGCTCCTCGACGGGCCTGCCATGTCGGCCGGCAGGCGCCTTGAAGGGCTGCCCAAGTCAAGGGGCGGGTTCTTCGAAGCGTTTGCTCCAGGTCGGCTGGCAGGCTCCCTTTGGAGGGCCTGCCTTTTTTCGTTTGTGGGAGAATGGATCAAATGAGCACAGCCAATACGCTGAAGACGGTCTTCCTGCTTGGACTTCTGAGCGCCCTTCTCCTCGTGGGGGGGCAGGCCATGGGCGGGCGGCGCGGGCTATACCTAGGCCTCACGCTGGCCGTGGTCATGAACTTCGCGAGCTACTTCTTCTCGGACAAGATCGCATTGTCCATGTACTCGGCGCAGCCCGTCACGGAAACCGAAAATGTGGATGTGTACCGGCGTGTAGCT
Source organism: Candidatus Sulfopaludibacter sp. SbA3 (assembly GCA_945893365.1). GTDB lineage: Bacteria > Acidobacteriota > Terriglobia > Bryobacterales > Bryobacteraceae > SYKU01. The sequence goes on from CAMDED010000010.1 coordinate 50,155, forward strand.
CCGATGGTGCGCCAGCTTTGCCATCGCATGGAAATCCCTCTCCCCAGACTTTGGCTCATTCCGGAGGATTCGCCTAACGCTTTCGCCACGGGCCGGAATCCCGCCCACGCGTCGGTTGCGCTCACCGCGGGCGTTTTGCAATTGATGGACGACCGGGAACTCGAAGGCGTTATCGCGCATGAGCTTGGACACGTGCTAAACCGCGACATCCTGACCAGTTCTATCGCCGCCACCATCGCTGCCGCTATCACCTCGATCGCCCAGATGGCCTTTTTCTTCGGCGGACGGCGCGACGACGAGGAGGAAGGCGGAGGAATGGTGGGCGGAATCGCGATGCTCATTCTGGGCCCCATAGCCGCGACGCTCATCCAGATGGCGATCTCCCGCACGCGCGAGTTTGCCGCCGATGCCGCCGCGGCGAAATACACGGGCACTCCCTACGGACTGGTCTCGGCGCTCGGCAAGCTCGAGAATTGGTCGCAGCGCATACCGATGGCGGCCAATCCGGCCACGGCCCATATGTTCATCATCAAGCCGTTTAGCGGGCAGTCCCTCATGCGCCTGTTCTCAACGCACCCCTCGACGGAGGCGCGCATCGCCGCATTGCAGGCGATTCGTTGAGTGATCGGGCCACGGTCCGGGTTACCCGCAAGGGTGCCGACCGCGCGGCTTCCGGGCACCCCTGGATATTTCGGAGCGATGTTGCCGAGACCGGAAATGCCGCGCCTGGTTCCGCCGTAACCGTCGCCGATCCAAGAGGCCGTGTTCTCGGTACCGCGCATTACAGTTCCACGTCCCAAATTGCCATTCGTTTCCTTTCGGACCGCGTCGAGCCCATTGACGCCGCGTTTTTCCGCCGCCGGATCGAGGCCGCCGCCGGGTATCGCACGCGCGTGGTTCGTGGCTCGGATGCGTACCGGATGGTGCATGCCGAGGCCGACCTCCTGCCAGCCCTCATCGTCGACCGCTACGGCGATTACCTTGTCGTCCAGACGCTCGACCAAGGCATGGACGGAGCAAAGGCCGTGATTGTCGACTGCCTCACTGCCTTGTTCGCGCCTGCCGCGGTCGTCGAGCGCAACGATGCCGCCGTGCGAAGTCTCGAGTCTCTGCCGCTCCGGAAGGGCGTGCTGTATGGAGAATTGCCCGGCGAGATTCCGGTCCTCATGAACGGTCTCCGCTTCCACGCCAATCTAATCGAAGGTCAAAAAACCGGCATTTTCCTCGACCAGCGCGAGAACTATAGCGCGGCGGCCGCGGCGTGTTCGGCAGGCTCCGCGGCTCGAGGAGGCCACGCGCTCGACTGTTTCACCTGCACCGCCGGCTTCGCCATGCATCTGGCGGCCGGCGCCGAATCGGTCGAAGCCGTGGACAGCTCGGCCGCGGCGCTCGCACTCGCCCGCCGTAACTGCGAATCGAACGGCATCGCGAACGTCTCCTTCCGGGAAGCGGACGTCTTCGACCTGCTCGGCGGCTACGTTTCGGCGCGGCGCAAGTTTTCGACGGTGGTCCTCGATCCGCCGGCATTCGCCAAGTCCCGCCATAACCTTGAGCCGGCCCTCAAAGCTTACAAGGAGATCAACCTGCGCGCGTTACGACTGCTCGAGCCGGGCGGCATTCTCGTTACCTGCTCCTGCTCGCACCACGTATCGGAGAGTGCGTTGCTCGAAACCGTGGCCGCGGCATCGCTCGATTCCGGCCGCCGCCTCCGGGTAATCGAGCGCCGCACCCAGTCCGCCGATCACCCGATTCTCCTCACCGTGGCTGAAACCTGTTACCTGAAGTGCTTGATTTTACAAGTTTTGTGACATAGTCTAGTAGGTGGCTTTTCCCACTTTTCCCCTCTTTAGGCTAGAAGGAGTTTTCGGACCATGCAGTCTTTCAACCCAGCGATCGCTCTCTTGTTACAGGCGGGCGTCGCATCCGGGGACGGCCGGATGTACCTGATTGCCGTTCTCGGAATCAGTCTTCTTTCGCTCGTCGTCGCCGTTGGCTTGGCCAGGTACGTCATCTCGCAGGACGCGGGGACTCCGGAGATGCAAAAGATCTCCAATGCCATCAAACAAGGCGCGGAAGCGTTCATGCGCAGGCAAAATAAGACGATCATGGCTCTATCCCTCGTCCTGAGCGTCGTGATCTATGTTGGTTATACCGTTGGCAAACCGGATCAGCCGGAGCTCGCTTCCCGCATGACCCTCTCATTTGTATTGGGCGCGGTCTGCTCGTCGCTCGCCGGCGTCAGCGGGATGTGGGTTTCCATCCGCGCCAACATTCGCACGGCCTCCGCCGCCCGCGGCAGCTTGAACGGCGCGCTGCAAATCGCGCTACGCGGCGGCGCGGTCACCGGGCTTAGCGTGGTCGCGCTTTCTCTGCTGGGCGTCGGCTGCCTGTTCTGGTTCTTCGGCGGCCTGGAGCATCCACAGGACGTGCCGACCCAGATTGTCGCATTCGGTTTCGGCGCGAGTTTCGTCGCCCTGTTCGCGCAGCTCGGCGGAGGCATCTACACCAAAGCCGCAGACGTCGGCGCGGACCTTGTCGGAAAAGTGGAAGCGGGAATTCCGGAAGACGATCCGCGGAATCCCGCCGTCATTGCCGACCTGGTTGGGGACAATGTGGGCGACTGCGCGGGCCGCGGCGCGGATTTGTTCGAATCGACAGCCGCCGAGAACGTCGGCGCCATGATCCTGGGAGCCGGGTTGTACAGCGTGTTCGGCATCGGCGGCATTCTCTTCCCGCTGGTGGCGCGCGCCTTCGGCATCATCGCATCCACCATCGGCATCTTCGCCGTGAAGACGAAAGAGGACGCCGACCCGATGGAAGCGTTGAACCGCGGCTACTACGTCACGACGGTGCTGGCGCTGGCCGGTTTCTATGTCGCGGTGCGGCTGCTGCTGAAGGGCAACATGATGCTGTTCGGGGCGGGGGTTATCGGAATCGTGACCAGCTTCGCGTTCGTCTACATCACGCAATACTACACGGAATACAAATACAGACCGGTGAAGATGATTGCGGAAAGCTGCGTAACGGGTCCCGCGACCACGATCATCGCCGGATTTGCGATCGGTCTCGAGTGCGTCGCGGCTCCCGTCCTGGTGATTTCCGCGGCCATCATGTCGTCGTATTTCCTTGGGGCCAACGCTGGATTGGAAGGCGTGTCCAAGCAGGCCGCGGGCCTCTACGGGACGGCCATCGCGACCATGGGAATGCTTTCCACCGCCGCCTATATTCTGGCGATGGATACGTTCGGACCCATCACGGACAACGCGGGCGGGATCATCGAAATGTCGAAACAGCCGAAAGCGATCCGCGACCGCACGGACCGCCTGGACTCGGTGGGCAACACGACCAAAGCGCTGACCAAGGGCTACGCGATCGGCAGCGCGGCGCTGGCTGCATTCCTGCTCTTCTCGGCCTACATCGACGAAGTGAAAGCGCTTCTGAAGATGGACCACAACGCGCCCTTTCCCATCGATATCGGTAACGTGCCCGTATTCACCGGCGCGTTGCTCGGCGCGATGCTCGTCTTCCTGTTCAGCTCGTTCGCGATCAAAGCTGTGGGGCGCGCGGCGCAGACCATCATCCAGGAAGTGCGCCGCCAATTCAGGGAGAACCCGGGAATCATGACCGGAGCCTCGGACCCGGACTACGGCAGGTGCGTCGATATTGTGACCGTCTCGGCCCTGAAAGCGATGGTGGTTCCAGGCCTTCTCGCGGTCGCCTCGCCGGTCGTCGTAGGTTTAATCTTCAGGAACTTCGAGAGCGCGCCGGGGGCTCCGCCCATGGGCGCGGTAGCGGTGGCGGCGTTCCTGATGGTGGGCACGATCACGGGTATTCTGCTCGCGACGCTGATGAACAACGGTGGCGGCGCGTGGGACAACGCCAAGAAGTACATCGAAGCCGGCGCCTACGGAGGCAAGGGCTCCGACGCGCACAAGGCGAGCGTGGTGGGCGACACCGTGGGCGATCCGTTCAAGGACACAGCCGGCCCGTCGCTTCACGTGCTGATCAAGCTGCTGGCGACGATCACGCTTGTCGCGGCGCCGTTGTTTGTGTAGGCAGACTCTAACGGGGGCAGGCGCGGCACTCGACACGGCGCCTCCGCCTCCCCGCCTCAAAAACGAAACCCCCGCGGAGGGGAAATCTGTCCATCCCGGAGTGGAATCGCACCAGGGCCGGAGTAGCCGGCATCGCTGCGATCGCAGCGTCTCTCCAAGACGTTATCTACGGACTGGGCAAGCGGCCAACCAACAGAATCGAAACACCGGGCAAAGTGGGCAAGATGTCTCGATACTCCCGCGCCAAATCCTCACGCCCCACACGCAGAGGCTGTACAAGGACTTCGAGCAACGTCACCATTGACGTTACGATCCGGAACAGTCGAGCCGCGTAACGCGCCTATCCATTCCACGAAGAACGTTCCTGGCGCAGGTAGTCATCCGCATCGACACCCTGCGGATTTCCCCACCCAGTCCCTCCAGTTCGAGTAGGCTGCGTGGCTCGCCAATAGGCTGGGCGTTCCACCGAACCATGAGTTCGGCGGCCAGACGCAACTGGTCGGCCGGGGCCAGGGCCTCAATGGCTTTCATTGCCCGCTCGTATGCAGTGCCGGGCATGATCGTCAAGTTCATTCTACCGCTGTCAAGACCGATGCGCCTGGGCATTTGTGTGACGCCAACCGTCGGGAGCCGGAGAAACGCCGGTAGTGGGACCCCTGGCCCCGGCCGCACTCACGCCCCCGGTTGCTAAGCCGAATTTAGCGGCACTTCGGTCCCCGGGAACGGAAAAGCGCGCTTCATGAGGCCGCCAAATCGAGCTTCCTGGTCAAGTCGACGTTGTACTCATAACTCCGCATTGCGGCCTTCCGGCCAAACACGATCAGTGGCACGGCTGCTTCGTGGCGCGATCCATGCGAGCGGACCTTCGCCGGCTCGCGCATCGCCTGCAGGCTTCCCAAGGCAACGTGCTTGGCCGCCAGCACGAAGATGTCGCCGATTCTGTCCGGATGCAAATGGAACGACTTTGCGGCGGTCTTGGCATCGTAGACTTCCTCAACGCCGGCTGTCGCTTTCAGCGTGTCGATGGCTTTAGGCAGATCCGCGCTGCGGGCGAGATAGACGTAACATGCGCCGCCGAGGTTCTGGTGATGGGTGACGTGCTTGTCGCGAATGATCGGCACGGCCTCGGCGTCTATCGATTTGGCCTTCAGCGCGAGCGCCGGGTCCAGCGCTTCCGTTTTTGCGTTCATCCCGTGGTCGGCCGTCAGATACAGTTCGATCTTCGGATGATCGTCGACCAGATCGGCCAGCATTCTGTCGAGGGTTGCGAGATGCCGGAGCGATGGCTCCTCCGCCGGCGCGTAGGTATGCATCATGTAGTCGGTAGTGGAGAGATACAGCAGGTCGATATTCTCTTTCTTGAGAAGATGGCGCGCCGCGCGGAACGTCCAGTAGTTCACATCGGCGGAATACATGCTCTCCTGCTTCCCGGCGGCTCCGAGCAGCGCCGGCTCCGGTTTCTCGGCCGAGATCGACAGATCGGCGCCGCGTGCGCAAAGCGTGCGTACCTTATCCTTCGACGCGACCAGCGCCGTTCGCCGGCCGAGGCGGCGCGCTCGCTCGAAAATAGTAGGGCGCAGTAGGAACTCCGACGATTCCATCTCGAACGACTTCCCCGTCGTCCGGTCGAAGTGATAATTGGTCGTGATGCCGTGATCTTTCGGAAACGAACCCGTGACCAGCGACGCGTTATTCACGTTGGTGACCGAAGGAATCACCGCCTTCCCCACTTTGAAGCCTCCCTCCCGGCACATGCGCTTAAGGTTCGGCATCTCACTGCGTTCGAGATAGCCGGGTCCGAAGCCGTCAACCAGGACGATCAGAATCTTGCGGCGGGGCGCGGCGCGCAGGCGGGACGGCAAAACCGTGGCAAGCGTTCCGAACGGGAAGTACCGGCGGCGAATGAGGGGACGAGTCATTCTCTAAAATGTTAACCGAAAAAGTGAGATGGATGAGCCGCGGCGTGCCTGCACGCCACAAAATAACCGTGCCGCATTTGGCGTTGACCGGGCGAGGGTGGCAGGCCACAGACCGCGATGTGCTCGACAGCCCATCCGTCTTGGAGCGGGGGCAACGGCGGCATGGCGCCTTTTAGCGCCGGAGCGCGAGGACGGCGTTCAAGCCGCCGAAGGCGAACGAACTGGATAACGCGTACTCAACCTCGGCCGGGCGGGCTTCGTTCGGGATCACGTCCAGGTCGCACTCGGGATCGGGTTGATCGTAGTTCGCCGTCGGCGGCAACAAGCCGTGCCGAAGCGCAAGCACTGTCGCCGCGGCTTCAATCGCACCCGCCGCGCCGAGCGCGTGGCCGTGCATCGATTTTGTGGAGCTGACGGCCAGTCTGTCCGCGTGGCTGCTGAAAACCGCGCGGATCGCCGCCGTCTCCGTCGAATCGTTTGCCTGCGTGCCGGTGCCGTGGGCGTTGATGTAGCCTATGCGCTCCGGGTCGAGACTCGCGTCGCGAAGGGCCGCGCGCATCGCCCGCGCCGCGCCGGCTGCGGATGGCTGCGTGATGTGGCTTGCATCGGCCGACATGCCGAAGCCCACGATTTCGCCGTACACCGCCGCTCCACGGGCACGCGCGCGGTCGAGCGGCTCAAGCACCAGCATCGCCCCGCCTTCACCGAGTATCATTCCCGAGCGGTTGCGGGAGAACGGACGGCACGTCTCCGCGGACACCACTCGCATCGCCTCCCAAGCCTTCAGTATCCCCACGCTGAACGTGGCCTCGCTCCCGCCCGCGAGCGCAAGTTCCACCTGACCCGTGCGCACCATCCAGAACGCCTGCCCCAACGCGTGAGTGGCCGAGGAGCAGGCCGTCGAGATGGTAAAACTCGGGCCGGTAATACCGAATTCCATGGAGAGATGGCTCGCGCCCGCATTCGCCATCACTTTGGGAATAGTGAGCGGATGCACGCGGTTGCGGCCGAGCTTGTAGAGTTCCACGAAGCCGGTGTCCTCGGCGGACTGCCCGCCTACACAGGACCCGGTCACGATGCCCGTGTTCTCGCGCAACTCTTCGGTCCACTCGATGCCGGCCTGGGCGACGGCTTCGCGGCCGGCAATGACGGCGAATTGCGCGAAGCGATCGAGGAAATCGGCGCGCTTCGCCTCAAAGTATCGCGACGAGTCGTAGCCCTCAACCTCGGCGCCGTTTCGAAACCTGAGAGTGGTGGTATCGACCGACCTGAGCGGACCGATGCCGGATCTGCCGGCGGCTAGCGACGCCCAGAATTCGGAAACGTCGCGCCCGAGGGCGCAAATTACGCCGATGCCGGTGATGGCCACGCGATGATTGGCCACCGGCTAGTTTATGGCGGAGGCCGAATCCGCGGCCGCCTTCTCCAATACAAGTTTCGAAACGCCTTCGACCATTTGACGCACGTCGCGAATTTGTTTCGCGGCTTCGTCCGGAATCGTAATGTCGAACTCGTTTTCGAGTCCGAACAGGATGTTGACGCCGTCCATGGAATCGATTCCAAGTTCCTCGAACTTACCGTCAATCGTGATCTTTTCCACGGGAATCCGCTGCGTGGCGGCGATGACGGAGAATACACGCTGGGTCAATTGGTCGTCGGACATACGATTTGGCTTACCGTTTCAAAAGCGAAGCCGCGCGATTTGAGGGCGGGGAGCAGGAGGCGCACGGCGTCGAGGGTCGCCCGCACATCGGGGCGCGGGTGAAGTTCGCGGCCATCGTGCAGGCAGACGATGGCTCCATTTTGGACCAGGCGGAGAATGCGGGCTGCGATCGCGTTGCCGGACAGCTTCCAGTCGCGGCCGAGCACGGTCCACATCACGCCCAGCAGGTTGCGCTTGCGCTGGGCCTCGCCGAGGCCGAACCACCGCGCGCCGAACGGGGCGCGGAAGAGCGTGGGCGTAACCCCGGCGGCGTGCAGGATGGCGTCCTGAGTACGGCTGATTTCGAGGTCGATCGCCGCGGCGCGCAATCGGCACAGCAAGGGATGCGACCAGGTGTGATTACCGATTTCGTGGCCGCCGGCCGCGGCGGCGCGCGCGATTTGAGGCAGACGCTCCACGTTCATCCCGCACTGAAAAAAAGTGGCGTGAGCGCGGTGGCCGTCGAGGATCTCGAGAAGTTCCCCGGTCGCGGGACTGGGCCCGTCGTCGAATGTCAGCGCGACAGACCGACGGGCGGATGTTCCGCGATACACCGAGGGCGCGAACAAAGCCGCGGACCGCCCGCGGACGGCGTATGCCATCAGCGCGGAAGCAGTGCCTGCCGCGACTCCGGTGAACACTCCCAACATGGGCGAATTGTAGCATAGCCGCCATTTCCGGCGGGCGAAAATATTACGGTCGTGTATCGAGCCGTAGCGAGCCGCACCGCGCCAGACGGCGGGTACCCTCGCGATCGCCGGGCGGTTTTCAGGGTTCGCCGTTCCGCTTCACGCCTGCGGCGTCTCCGCGTAGTGCGACTTCACCTTTCGGGCTGCCGCGCGCCCGGCCACCGCGGCCAATTGGTCCTCCGACGCCGCCCGCACCATTTCCGTGCTGCCGAATGCCTTTAGCAGCTTTTGCACCGTGAGCTTGCCTACTCCTGGAATCGCGTCCAACTCCGAAGTGAGCCGCCGCGAGTTGCGCAAGGTGCGATGGAAGGTGACGGCGAAGCGGTGCGCCTCGTCGCGGATCGTCTGGATCAAATGCAGGATCGGGGAATAGCGGTCGAGCGCAATAGGCTCGGATTCCTGTCCGAAAACGTAGATGATCTCTTCGCGTTTCGCGATCGAAGCGAGCGGCTGATGGGCGAGCGCCAGCGCCTCGAGAGATTCGGCCGCCGCGTGCAACTGCCCCAGGCCGCCGTCGATCAGCACCAACCCGGGCATGGGCTGTTCCTCGTTCAGCAGCCGCGCATAGCGGCGCGTGACGACCTCGCGCATGCATGCGAAATCGTCGTTCCCGACCACCGTACGAATGATGAACTTGCGGTAGGCGGACTTCTTCATCCGCCCGTCTTCCCACACCACCATGCTCGCGACCTTGTCCGTGCCCTGAGTGTGCGAGATGTCGAAGCACTCGATGCGTGAAGGCGGTTCCGGGAGCCCGAGCGTATCCTGCACGGCTTGCTGGATGGCCTTCGATGATGGCTTCAGCACGCGGAACCGCTGCTCGAAGCTGTGCTTCGCGTTCGTGCCGGCAAGAGAGAGCAGCGCTTTTTTCTGCCCGCGCTGAGGCGTCAGGATCTCCACTTTCCGGTTCCGCTTTTCGCTGAGCAGCTCTTCGAGCGTTTCACGGTCCTCGAAGTCGGTTGGCGTATGGATGGCCGAAGGCACGTACTGCTGATCGAGATAAATCTGCTGAAGCAGCTCGGAGAAGAACACGGGCTCGTCAAAGTCGAGCTGGTCCTCCCAGAAGAACTCGCGCCGGTCGACGATTTGGCCATTGCGGAGATGGAAAAGATTAACGGCGACGAGCGGGGGCTCGGCGTAGCAGGCGAAGATATCGACGTCGTCTCCCTTTGCGGCGGCCATCTTCTGGCGCTCGCCCATCTCCTCCACGGTCGCGAGCAGGTCGCGAAGCGCTCCGGCTTCCTCAAATCGCATCTCATTTGACGAGATTTGAATCCGCGCCCGCAGCGCCGTCGAAAGGTCTCCATGGCGCCCCTCGAGGAATAGGCGGACATCCTTAACCGCGAGGCCGTACGCGTCATCGGCAACGAGGCCTTCGACGCAAGGCCCGAGACACCGGTGAATATGGTATTGCAGGCACGGCTTCGGATGGAATCGGGTGAGATCGATCTTGCAGGACGGCACCAGAAAATGCCGGTGAATAAAGTGCACCAGGCGGTGGGCGAGGTTAGCCGGAAAGTACGGACCGAAATAGGCCGCGCCATCCTTCCTCAACCGGCGGGTCACGTAAACGCGAGGATATTTTTCAGCGGTGAGTTTGATGTACGGGTACGTCTTGTCGTCGCGCAGCAGGACGTTGAAGCGCGGCTTCCATTGCTTGATGAGGTTGTTTTCAAGCGCGAGAGCTTCCTTCTCGTTATCGACCAGAATGAAGTCGATGTCGCGCGCTTCGGAAATCAGAGTTCCCGTCTTCGAGTCGCTGAGCCGCTCGTCGGAAAAGTAGCTCCGAACACGCGCGCGCAGGCTCTTCGCCTTGCCTACGTAGATCACCCGGCCGGCGCGGTCCTTATAGAGGTACACGCCTGGAGAGAGCGGGAGTTGTCCAACTTTTTCACGCAGGTCCATCGGGAGGCTGTATTTCGATTATGTCATGCGTGACGGCCTCCTCCGGCGGGTTATAATTCGACATATGGCTCGCTGGAGGAGCGTCCTCTCGATCTCGCTGCCAGTCTTGGCCTTGGCCCTTGGGCAGGAACGCCAGAAACTTGGACCGCCCAAGGCCGATCCACCAAAAGCCGAGCAAGCGCAGCAGGAACGGGAGCCTCCCGAAGAGGACGAGGGAACGAAAGAAAAGGAATACTCCTTTAATCCGCTGCAAGCCGCCAAAGAACTCCAGACCGGGAATTATTACTTCAAGAAGGGTAGTTTCAAGGCCGCGGCTAACCGTTTTCGCGAAGCTTCAAGGTGGGACCCAACCTCGGCCGAAGCCTTCGTTCGGCTCGGCGACGCGCAGGAAAAGCTTAAGGACAAGAAGGCCGCGCACGAAGCCTACGCCAAATTTCTCGAGCTCGACCCGGATTCGAAACGCGCCGTCGAGATTCGCAGGAAGATTGGCGGTAAGCCGTCAAAGTAGCGGCAGGATCCGGATCTGATAGCGGTGGGGCAGGCCATCGTCGTTTGTGGCCTGCCGTTTGCGCTGGAAAGCAGACGGCAAACGAAGACCGCCTGTCCCACGGGATGCACGGCTAACGCAGTCCACGCTTCTTGAGATGAGCGATCAACCCGGCGGGATCGTCGGAAATGATAGCGTCCACTCCCGCGTCGATCAGCTTGTCCCATTCCTCCGTTGTATTCGCCGTCCACGGCACAACCTGCAGGCCGGCGGCGTGCGCGGCGCTAACCTTCTCCGGCGTGACAAGCCGTTTTTCCGGCGAGACGATGGGCGCGCCCGCCTCGCGAGCCAGCGCGGCGAAATCCAACTTTCCTTTCTCATCGAGCGCGGAGAGCCGGATCTCCGGCGCAAGCTTCTTCATTGCGTGAAGCGTTCGGAAATCGAATGACTGCACGATCACTCTCTTTTCGACCTGGTGCTTCCGGATGGCTTCGAGAAGTAACTGCGCGAAGCGCTCCGGGGTTGGCGTGTAGTCCGGATGGTCCGCGAAAATCTTCGTCTCGATATTGAATCCAAAGGACCCGCGAGGAGCGAGCGCCAGCACCTGCTCGAGCGCCGGAATGCGCGTCCCCGGGACGGGCGTCTGCCTTGGAAATAGCGGATTGCGCAACGCTCCGCAGTCCCACTGCTGAAGCTCCTCGTAGGTGAGCGTGCGAATGGCGGGGCTGCCGGCTCCAGGGCCTCTACAGATTGTCCGGTTCAGCCTGGGGTCGTGCGAGACGACGAGCACATCGTCTTTCGTCACCGCCAGGTCGAGTTCGAGCGTGTCGGCGCCCGCGCCGATCGCGTATTCAAATGCGGGCAGGGTGTTCTCGGGCATCACAGCCCGCGCACCCCGGTGACCGTGGACCAAAACGGTCAGCAGAAGAGCCATGAACATTCACTAACCTTTAACCTGACAGTATACTCCACGGGGCGGGTGGGGAGAATTCACGAACTATACCGTTGACAACTATATCGTAAGGAAGTATAGTTGAAGCCGATAGAGCAAGCATGCCCAACGTCAACCCCGAATCGCTGCTGCCGCTTCCCACGGCGGAATTCCATATACTGATCGCCCTTGCCGGAAAAGACCGGCACGGCTACTCCATCATGCAGGACACCGCGGCGCGCACCGGGGGCAAGGTGGAGCTGAGTCCGGGGACGCTCTATAGTTCGATCCGCCGGATGCTCGAGCAGGGGCTGATACAGGAGCTGAGCGGGAATCCGGAGCCGGAGAACACCGATCAACGCCGGCGGTACTACCGGCTCACCAGGTTTGGAAGGCGCGTGGCGGAAGCCGAGGCCGGGCGGCTCCGGAGTTTACTAAACCAGGCGTGGGCGACGGGCCTGGTTACAGGAAGGCCATGAAGGCGGAGTCTGTTTACCGGGCGCTGTTGTGGTGTTATCCGGCGGCGTTCCGGCACGAATACGGCGGCGAGATGCGGCTCTTGTTCGCCGACCAACTCTATGACGCGCGGCGGCGCGGGGCGCGGAAAGCCGAAGCGGCAGTGTGGCTCCGCGCGGCGCGGGACGCCGTAACGATCGCGCCAAAGGAGCATTCGCACGTGATTTTTCAAGATATACGATACGCGGTAAGAACCATGGCCGGAAGCCCCGCATTCACCGCCGTGGCGATCCTCTCGCTCGCGCTGGGCATCGGCGCGAATACGGCGATGTTCAGTTTATGGAACGGCGTGCTGCGGTCCGCGCTTCCTTTGGTCCAAGCGCCGGAGCGGCTGGTGATCCTCTCCAACCCCGCTAGCAGTGGAGTATCCATCGGCTCGCAGAACGGCGAAAGGGCCTTATTAACCTTTGCCGAGTTCGAGCAGCTGCGCGAGAACGCGGACGTCTTCTCGGGATTGATGGCGTCGCAGAGCTTGCTCGAGGAATGGCAGATCCGCGTGGAGGGCGGCGATCCGGAAAATGTTCGCGGACGGATGGTATCGGCGGGCTACTTCGACGTTCTGGGCGTGACGCCCCGGTTCGGCCGCGCCGATCGGAGTACGGACGGAAGGCAAGTGGTGATCAGTCATGAATACTGGCGGCGGCGGTTTGGCGGGCGGATGGATATCCTTGGGAAGCCGGTTACGATTCGCAAAGCCGTGTTGACGATCGGAGGCGTGGCGCCGGCGGGCTTTGCCGGCGAGACCGGCGGGCAGCATCCGGATCTGTGGGCTCCGCTGGGTTTGCAGCGAGAGATCCTGCCGGGCCGCGATTGGCTGCACGACGCTGGCGTCGACAAGGTGATGTGGCTTCATGTGTTCGGCCGCCTGCGCGACGGTGTGGGCGTGGAACAAGCTCAACCGAAGGCGAACGCGATATTCAAGGCCGGGCTTGAAACGTATTACGGCTCCGTGCAATCGGCCGAGGCGAAGCGGCAGTTCCTCGACCAGAGGCTGAAAGTGCAAGGGGCCGCGATGGGCGCATCGAGTGTGCGGCGGCGATTCGCGGATCCGATGAAGGCTCTGCTGGCGGCGATGGCGGTGGTTCTGGTGATCGCTTGCACGAATCTGGCGAACTTGTTGCTGGCGCGGGGGGCGGCGCGGCAACGCGAAATCGCATTGCGGCTGTCGCTGGGCGCGAGCCGGTCGCGGCTGGTTCGCCAATTGCTCACCGAGAGCCTGGTGCTGGCGGCGATCGGCGGCGTGGCGGGACTGGCGGCTGCGTATGCGGTGCATCGGACGCTTGTGGCGATGATCGGCGAGGTTGACTCAACGTTCAAGATGGCGTTCCGTCTGGAACCGCGAGTGCTCGCGTTCACATTGGCGGCGACGGTGGCCTCGGCGCTGCTGTTCGGACTGCTGCCGGCATGGCTCGCCACTCGCACGGCGGCGAGCGAGAGTCTGAAAGTGCAGGGCCGGACGGCAACCGGATCGAGCGGCCAGCTGCGTTGGGGGCGTTTGCTCGTCGCACTGCAACTGGCGCTTTCGCTGCCCCTGCTTGTGGGGGCCGGACTGCTCTTGCGGACGCTTCATAACCTGCAAGACGCCGACCTCGGCTACGGGAAAGATCGTCTCCTGGTGCTCGACCGCGTGGACGCGCAAACGGCGGGCTACAAGGAGCCGCAACGGGCGCAGCTGATGGCGGCAATTCAAGAGCAAATCCGGCTGGTCCCGGGGGTGAAGGCGGTGAGCTTCACGGAGAACGGCCTCTTCAGCGGGCGCGATTCCGGCGATGAGATCGAGGTGGAAGGTTATACGCGGAAGGGCAACCGGGACCGCGGGTCGCGCTGGGATCAAGTGGGAGCGGGCTATTTCGCGACCGTGGGCGTGACGATGCTGCGCGGGCGCGATTTCGACGAACGCGATACCGCCGCGGCACGGAAGGTTTGTGTGATCAACGAGGCGTTCGCAAAGCTGTTCTTTGAAGGCCGCGATCCGATCGGCAAACGGATTACCACGGTGTACGGCGATACGCGCCGGATCCATCAGGTAGTGGGCGTGGCGCGGGACTTCCGCACCCACAACTTGAGGGGCGAAATCCCGCCACGGTATTTCGTTCCGGTTACGCAGCCCCTGGGGGAGTTTGACGGTGCGGTGTTCGTGGTGCGCTCTGCCGGGGAATCGGCTGGCGTGATGAAGGGCGTGCAGCAGGCGATTCGCCGGGTGGATGGCGCGTTTCCGATTTTGCGCGCGGAGTGGATCGTGGAACGCGTCGCAACCCGTTTGGCGCAGGATCGGATCATGGCCCGGCTGGCCCTGGCGTTCGGGTTGCTGGCGATCGCGCTTTCGGCGATCGGACTCTACGGCGTGCTTTCGTACGGTGTGACGCGGCGGCGGAGCGAGATAGGGATTCGAATTGCATTGGGCGCCCAGCCTGGGCGCGTGATCGCGATGATTCTGCGCGAGACCGGCTGGATGGTGGCGGGCGGACTCGCCATTGGGGCGGCGCTCGCGTATGGAGCGGCGCGGCTGATCGCGAGCCAGTTGTACGGCCTTGCGCCGAACGATCCGGTAACGGCGGGAATCGCGGTAGGCGCGCTGCTGCTGGTCGCGTTGGCGGCGGCGTATCTGCCCGCGCGGAGGGCGTCGCGCCTCGATCCGATGGCGGCGCTGCGGCAGGAGTAGCCGGGTCCGTGCTCACTTGATGGCGTTTCCGCCATATAATAAAGGACTGCATGACTGGGGCCCAAACACTTTAGAGCGCCGCCGTTCTCCGGCGGGCCGTGCCCGTCGGAGGAAGCCGAGTGAGTACAGCCATCGCGAAAAAGAAAATTCCGCTGCTCGATCTGGCTGGCATCCACGCTCCGCTGCGCGAGGAAATTCTCGCGGAAATCGCTCGCGTCGTCGATTCGCAGAAGTTCATCATGGGCGACGACGTGAAGCAACTCGAGCGGCTCGTGGCTCAATACACGGGTACCCGGTTCGCCGTGGGCTGCGCTTCAGGGTCGGACGCGCTTCTTCTAGCGCTGTTGGCCGCGGGGGTACGGCCTCAAGACCGAGTGCTCACCACGCCTTACAGTTTTTTTGCCACCGCGGGTGCAATCTCGCGCGTCGGCGCCGTCCCTGTGTTCGTCGACATCGAACCCGCGACCTATAACATCGACGCCGAAAACGCTCGCCGATACCTGGAACGCGACCCGGCGATCAAGGCTGTCATCCCGGTCCATTTGTTTGGCGCCTGCGCCGACATGGACCCCATTCTTGAAGCCGCGCGTCTCCAAGGTTGTGCCGTGATCGAGGACGGAGCTCAATCGATCGGCGCCGAATACAAGGGCCGCAAGGCGCAGAGCATGGGCGGCATCGGTTGCATCAGCTTCTTCCCAAGCAAGAACCTCGGCGCATTCGGCGACGGCGGAATGCTCACCACAAACGACGAAGGGCTGGCTCGAAAGCTTGCCGCCCTGCGCGAGCACGGCAGCCTTAAGAAGTATTTCCACGAATGGGTGGGAATCAATTCGCGGCTTGACACCATTCAAGCGGCGGTGCTGAAGGTGAAATTCCGATACCTGGACGAGTGGACGGCCGGGCGGCAGCGGAACGCGGATCGCTACCGCCTGTTACTTGATGGAGCCTCCATTCCACTCACTTTGCCGAAGGCGGCGTCCTGGCAGACCAGGCACGTCTATAACCAGTTCGTCGTCCGCTGTCCGGATCGGGATGGATTGAAAGCCTGGCTCAAGGAAAACGACGTCGGTACGGAGATTTACTATCCACTCTCCCTTCACCTGCAACCTTGCTTCAAGGAACTCGGGTACGTCGAGGGCGATTTCCCGGAAAGCGAAAAGGCATCCCGCGAGACACTCGCTCTGCCGGTACACTCCGCGTTGTCCATCGAAGATATCGAATACGTCTGCGATCTCATCCGCCAGTTCGCCGGGAACTCGGTTCAGGCGGCGCTGTAGGGAGAATTGCCGTCGCAAGGCAGTGTCGAGCACAACCTCAGTCTCCCGTTTCTAACTCTCACGAGTTGGAGCCGGCGAAACCGCCGCGTGACGAAGTGGACCGGCTCAAAAAAGGCCTTGACCAGGCAGCGCCGCGCTGCCGCTACAGGACAAAGCCCGACTTCGCCGCGTCATGATGGAACATCTTCACCGTGTCCAGCGAATACTCGTTTAAGTCCTTGCCCAGAAGAGCCGCCTTTTGAAGGATGTCGTTCGTTACGGTAATGATATGGCATCCTATCGCGTTGGCCTGAACGATGTTAAGCAACTCACGTGGACTCGCCCAAATCAACTCTATATTGGGGTACGGCTTAATGATCTCAAGCGCCTCGGCCATCAATGGCAGTGGATCGACGCCGGTATCGGCGATTCTGCCGGCAAACACCGAGATGCAGGCGGGCGGACCGCCAGCCAAGGCGGCGCCGATCTCACGGACCTGAACAAGCGGTAGGAGGGCGGTGACGTTAAGCTTCACGCCCGACTGGGCGAGGTGACGCACCAAGCCGGCCGTACTCTCTCCCTTCGTGTTCGTCACCGGGATTTTGACATAGACATTCGCGCCCCAGGCGGCGATCTTTCGAGCGTGCCGTTCCATCTCCGCGCAATCGTCGGCGAACACCTCGAATGAGATCGGACGGTCCGGAATCGCTTCCAGGATGTCTCGCGCAAACGCCTCGTAATCGGTGATGCCGGCCTTGCGCATTAGCGTCGGGTTCGTCGTGAAGCCCCGGATATGGGATTGCGCATGCAACTCGAGCATGGCTGCCTTGTCGGCGCCGTCCGCAAAGATCTTGATCTTGAGGTCGGTGAGCGATTTCACTATTGGACCGTTTTGGCGGCATCTTGCAGGATCCAAGTCACAGCCTCTACTAGCGACGTCACTCGGGCGGAGGGTTCGTTATCGGCCGCGCGTTCGCGATACCCGCAGTCGAGGAAAATCGTCCTGCAGCCGGCCCGATGACCGGCATCCACATCGCGCCACCGGTCTCCCACCATGTAGCACCATCGCAAGTATAACCCATGGCGTTCGGCGGCCTCCTGAAACAGTCCTGGAGCGGGTTTGCGGCAACCGCAGCGGTCTGAGTCCTGGTGATAGCAGACGAATATATCATCGAGTGGAAGTGCGGCCCGGAGCGTGCCGTGGATCGCCTCCACGACCGCGCGAGACTGGATGCCCGTTGCCACGTCAGGCTGGTTGGTGACGACGACGAGGAGAAATCCGGCCGCTTTCAGGTCTCTCAAAGCCCCCGGAACACCGGGCGGAATTTCGAGAGCCGCAACGGAGTCCGGCGGGTACGGTTTGCCATCGCGGACAACGGCTCGGTTGAGCACGCCGTCGCGATCCAGAAAGACGGCGCGCCGCCGGCTGGGGTTTATCGGACCGATTCCCACTTGGTCTCGCAAACCTTCAAATCGGGATGGGATACCATCAAATGCCAGACGACCGCCTGAAATGCCTCCGCGTGGGGCGTTACATGCACCGGATTCACGGTGGGAATCAGCACGCAGGCGTCGGCCACGGTTGCGGTGAATCCGCCATCCCGCCCGACGATGCCGATGATCCCGCTGCCGGCCTGTTTGGCGAATTGCAGCGCCGCGACGAGGTTCGGGCTGACCTGTTTTTCGAGATTGCCGCCGCCGACCGAGAAGATGAGGATTGTGTCTTCGGCGCGGAGCCGGCTGACGCGAAGCCAGCTCTCGAAGACTCCCGCCCAGCCCTCGTCGTTTGTACGAGCGGTCAACTCGGCGACGTTGTCGGTCGGCGCATAAGCTTCGAGACCGGCAATCTTGCGGAAGTCGTTGACCGCGTGCGAGGCATTGGCGGCGCTGCCGCCGACACCGAGGATAAAGAGGCGCCCTTTGCGCCGCCGGGTATCGGCCAAAATGGTTACCGCACGGTCGATGATAGCGGTATCCAGGCGATTCAGGATTTCGACTGCTTCGCCGAGAAATTGTTGGCTGAAGGTTGTTGCTTGCGCCATTCGTCTTCGCTTCAGCATACCTCAGACGTTTCTCGGCATGCGGCCTGGCAAGGTGGGTGCGCCCCTGGTGCGGGCGAAGTTGCGCGGAGTCTGCGTGGCGGAAGCCTGCCCCGTGCCCAGGTTTATTCGATCACCCGGCGCCCACGGCCAACAACGCCCCCCAGTGGAACCCCGCGCCGAAGCCCGCGAACACTAGCGGCGCGCCCGGACTCGCAAGCGTGGCGGCGAAATACTCTTCCGCCGCAATCAGCATCGATGCCGAGGACGTGTTTCCGTACCTGCCGATGTTGCTGTAGAACCGTTCCGGCGGGACCTCCAGCCCCTGCGCCACGCGAACGATCAGATTCTGATTCGCCTGGTGCATCAGAAACACCGCAACTTCGGCGGCTGTCCTGCCGTTCTTCTCAAGCAACTCCCCGATGGCGCGCGGGATCTTGCGCGATGCCTGCAGAATCACCGAACGTCCGTTCATCTCGAGCGTCCCGCCGAATCCGAGACGCAGGTCCTCCGCATACGCGCCGTCGGACGAAACGGCCGAGTCCACCACTTCCGCCAATGCGTCCGTGGCGTCGGCCGTCACCAGACACGCGCCCGCGCCGTCGCCGAACAGAATCGCCGTCGACCGTTCAACCGGTTCCCGCAGGACCACGCTCGACATCTTCTCCGCCGCCACCACGAGGATCTTGCCGTACTGAGGCGCGAGCCGGCGCGCAAGATCCAGACCGAAGAGTGAACCCGCACTCGCCATCGGCAGGTCGATCGCCGGCGTCGAGTCGAGATCGAGGCGGGTGGCTAAGGTCGCGGCGGGTCCTGGAAAGCGCCGTTCGGCCGACCCGCTTGCGAGAAGAATCAGACCGAGTTCGCTTGCCGGCATGTCCCCGAGACATCGCCGCGCCGCTTCGACGGCCATGTCCGCTACCGATTCCCCCTCGCCCGCCCAGCGACGCTCCTCGATGCCCGATACGCCGCGAATCCACGACGCCTCGCACCCCGCGATCGCGCTCATTTCTTCATTTGTGACGATGCGCGAGGGCACGTACGCCCCGAACCGGCTGAGGTACGCGGTCACACCTTGCTTTCCAAATACGCTTCGATCCGCGTAATCGAGTCGAACTTGCGGGGATTGAGATCGGAGTCGGGTATCTTTATCTTAAACGCCAGCTCGAGCGCCGAGATCAGGTCCGGAAGCGCGAAGGAGTCGAGCAGGCCGGATTCGAACAAAGACTCATCCGGATCTTCGGGCGATTTCTTTCCCGAGACTTTGGTTATCAGTTCAGCGATCTTTATCCGTGTGTCCATTGTCAACCTGTTTGGGTTCGGCGGGAATCTGCAGCTGCGCCCGTACCGCGGTGTACGTTTCGTATTGCGTCATGATGTCTCGAAAGAAGATGTAGCCCATACGCCGATAGCCGGGAGCCGTGAAATGAACGTGATCGTACTGCGCCATGCCGGAGACGGTCCATTGTTTCATGGAGCCTTTGCCGCCCATCTTTTCGCGGGTGTCCCAGAACGCGCATCCATTGGCGAGAGCGGCCTGGCGTTGAGCTTCGACGATCGCATCCATGCGGTCGAACGGAATCCACTTGCCTTTGGCGCGGAACTGGCGGTCGGGGGGGCCGAGCACCAGAATTGCCGCCGCCGGCAGCGCCACGCGGAACCGGTCGATCATTGTCGAGAACATCTCGCGGTAATTTTCGAGATTCCAGTCCCTGTTGCTCGCTTCGTTCGTGCCGTAGGCGAGCACCACCAGCGCCGGGGCGCGCCGGGCCAGGTTGCTCGCAAGCGTCTCTTCATCCCATCGGAACACGATGGAAGCGGACGCCCCGTTGATGCCCATTGGCTCGTAGGTTACGCCTTTTTGTTTCTCCGCCACCCAGCCGAACAGACGGACGGGCGCGCGCTCAAGCGTAGTTAACTCCAGCCGGTGCGTTCCGGGTTCCGCGGGTTTGTAGCGGAAGTAGGCGGCGCCCAGTTCCCCGTCGGTGGAGATCCTCTCGACCGGTTCGCCATTGTCGGTCAGCCGCAGAGATCCGCCACCCGGCTGCCGCAAATAGAACAACTCCACGTTTTCGGCGTCGGCTTCGAGAAACACCGATTCGCGGGCCCGCCGGGTGGAAACGCTTACACCGCCCAGTCCGTAGCGCCCGTCGCCCGGGCGGCCGAATAAGCCATCCGAATACCAGCCAAGCGTTCCGCCGGCGCGCACTCCGATGTGCCGGTAGGTCCTCCACGGGCGCCCAGCGAGCGAGTAACCGCTTCCTCCGTCGCCGAACTGTCCCTGGAACAGCGCGCGGATGGCCCCGGTCCATTCATCGGCGGCGGTGTGCGAATCACCGTAGTGGATAATCCGCACCGGCCCCTCCGTTTCGCCGTTAGTGTGCCGGTACAGTTGTTCGAAAAACGGAACAAGCGCGGCGGCGCCTTCGATCGACAATGCGGCGGCGCGTTCAAGGGAGGCATCCACGGCATCGAGCGCTTCCGCTCGTTCCTTCACGCTGACCGGAGGGGCTTTCGGAACGCTCTTACGCTTTTTCTTCGAGGCCTTGGATGATGCTTTTCTCGCGGGGGTCTTCGATGACGCCGCCTTCTTCGCGGCGGCCGCCGGCGCGTGAGGAAAAACGAGCGGCGCGAGCAGCAGCGCGGCGAGTGGCGGCCATCTCATAGTTCGCTTTCCTCCGTCTTTTCCAACGCACCGGGTGGAGGCCGGTTAGCGCTTGTCATGAAGCGACTGTTTCAATTGCAATCCGGTGGGGCAGGCGATGGCCTTTTGGCGCCTGCCTTCTACCGTACACATGGCAGCCTGCCCCGGCAAATCCGGAACGCACATTTCCCGACGACCCTCCCTCTGCTCCGCTATCCAACGCGCCTATCGGAGGCCGCTTCATGGTTCGCCTCCGCTCCGTCTTTTGCCGCGTGCCGGGCCAACGGCCGCTTCAGGCTTCGCCGTTCCTCGGTCTCTTTGCCGCACCGGGCAGCGAACGCGTCAGGGTACCCTCTACTCCGGCTCTTTCGGCAGGCGAGCGTCTTTTGTCGCCTGGCTTCTACCGTACACATAGCAGCCTGCCCCGCCGACACCACGGTTCCATCGGCAAATCCGGAACGCACATTTCCCGGACGACCCTTCATGGTTCCCTCTGCTCCGCTATTCCAACGCGCCTATCGGAGGCCGCTTCATGGTTCGCCTCCGCTCCGTCTTTTGCCGCGTGCCGGGCCGACGCCGCTTCAGGCTTCGCCGTTCCTCGGTCTCTTTGCCGCACCGGGCAGCGGACGCGTCAGGGCTACTCCGGCTCTTTCGATTTGGCTCGCATGTTTCGGAGCTTGTGTTTGTTATAGCCGTCGAAGAGGGCCTGGTGCAACAGTCCTCCTACCAGTTTAGCGCCGGCGGGCATGGGATGCGTGAAGTCCGCGCTCACCAGGCGTGGCTCAGCCTCATACCAGCGGCCCATCGTCCCCGCTCCGCCCATGGCTTCGTAGGTATTGAAGAAGGCGACGCGGGTCTCGGCCGCGATCCTCTCCTGAATGTGAATGAGCCGCGTGATTGCGGGGTTTGTCGTGATGTTTCCCGTCGCGTCGCGCTGCCCCCGGTCCATCGGACTCATCACCAGGATGGAGGTCTCGGGCAGAGCGACGCGTACCCGCCGGACGATCTCCTTGAGTTCCTTTCCGTAGGTTTGTTCGATGAATTGCGCGTACACGCTTTCGTTCGTCCCGTAGTTGATAATGATCAGATCCGGCTTCCGGTGGCGGAGTTGTTCGACCCAGTGCTTTTCCTGAAATATGCGCGCCGGCACGGAGACGTATGCGCCGTTGAGACCGAGGCTGTCGTAAACGACGCCCGGGCCCGGCTTGGACAGGGTCACACCGAACAGCCGTACCGCGCCGCCTCCCGTGGCGCGCACCTCGATCTCGCGGGTTCCGGACGGCAGTTGAAACGATTCGAATCCGGAAGACGTGGAATCGGCCGCCGTGCTGACGTCTCCCAATTTCGTTTCCCCGGCCGAAACCGAGAAGTTCCCGCCGCCTCGCGTTCTCAGAAACGAAACTTCGAGAGCCGTGTGAGTTGGATCGCGAAGACGAATATGGGTCGCCGCGCCGCCGCCGCTGTAGAACGATACCCCGCCCAGTCCGAACATTCCATCGCGCACCTGCGACTGGGTTGCCGAGTCGATGCGCCATCCGATGGCGCTCAGGCCGACGCCGCGGTGCTCATACCAAGCCCAGGGCTTTGCGATCAGACTGAAGCCGTGACCGGCGTCGCCATATTGCCGTTGGAGAAGGATCCGCGCATCCCCTGTAATCATATCGGCTGTTGTGGGGGAGTCGCCGTAATGCACAATTTTCGTCGATGCGCCGGATTGCCTGCGCTCGGTTCGTTCCAGAGCCTGAAAGAAGTGGTGCAGCGCGTCGTGGGCGTCGTTGAGAGGAAAGACGCGATAGTGCGCGGCGTCGACGTCGGGACGCAGACGCAGTTGCTCGTCGGCGACCGGCGACAGAGACGACTTGCGCGGAACAAAATCGAGCATGGTGAGTGTGTTCCGCCACTCGAGCAGTTGATAGTCCTTCAGCGCCGGCAGCACGTTCGGCGCCGCGGCAACGGCGAGGAACGTCAGGATTGTAAGCGTTGCCTTGCGGGGAAAGAGGGCCATCTTCAGTTTAGACGCTGTTCAAAGAGCCACTTCGCGAGATCGGCCTCACCGTAGGCTTTGTCCCACGAATTGTGCCCAACGCCCGGATACTCCGTATAGCGGACATTACCGCCGGCGGCCTTGAGAGCGGCTTCCATCTTCTGCGATTCCGTCACCGGCACGGTAGGGTCCGCGCCGCCGTGAAAGATCCACAGCGGCGTTTTTCCGATCTTCGCCGCGGTTTCCGCGTACGGGTCGCCCTGGGGCGGTTGTTCGCCCCGCCGCATCAGCCCGCCGCAGATGGGAACGGCGGCCGCAAACTGGCCGGCCCGTTTTGCGGCAAAGGCGAACGTTCCGTATCCGCCCATCGAGAGTCCGGTAAGATAGACGCGCTTCGTGTCGCCGCGAAATTCCTTCATCGTTTTCGCAAGGGCCGCGAACGCCTGCGCTTCCATTTCCGGATCGGTCCAGCGTGCGTCCTTGCGGCATTGCGGCATCACCACGATGGCTGGAAAGCGCTCCGCGTGAAAGCGTATTCCGCCCCCGAGGCCGACTTGGGTCTGCGCCAGACCGTCGTTTCCTCGCTCCCCCGCCCCATGGAGAAACAGGATAACCGGCCATGATTTGTTCTTGTTCCAGTCCGACGGAACATAGACTTGATAGCGGTATTCTTTATTGCTGAGCTTTATTGTACGATTGAGAAAGCCGGTTTCCCGGGGCGCGGCCAAGAGCGCCGGCGCAAGAAGAAGCGGAAGAAGGTATCGCATCTTGTTTTGATTCCGAGCCTGCTGCAAGTAATCGATTCCAAACCGGAATGAATCCCCTCCTCATGAAGCTTACTCTCTTCGGCCGGTTGAATCAATTCATTCGGGTTCTGCAGGGGGAAGGAGCTTTGTTCCCGGCGCCGGCGGGAGGATTTAACTTAGGGTTTTTCGACAGCGGCAACTGGTGGCGGCGCTCCGCATGATTCGTATCGAACGGTTGGTCGTCCGTTGGACAAGCGGGGTCGAACGGTCGGCCAAGGGTCGCCGGACGATGGCACGGGCGCTCGTGGCCATAGCCGGAAAGTCCGGCTCTATATCCGATTGAGGATGTGACCGGGCCCGTTGAGCGCCTGGCCCTTCAGTTTCCCTCTGGTGCACTGTCGAAGGTGGACATTTTCCATTTGGCCAGGCAGTCGTGCGCAGTCGTGTTTTGGATTGCTTTGGATCGTGGCGAAAGTTGGGCTGCAGTGTTACGATTGACCTAGACTGGATGCGGGCTGGCGCGCGAATACAGGAACCGTCTGAAATCCCCGAGAAACTCTTCTTCCGAATCCGGGAGGTCAGCGAGTTGCTTGGCCTGGAGCAGCACGTTCTTCGTTATTGGGAATCCGAGTTTCCCGCTCTCGCGCCCAAGAAGACCTCCGGCGGCCACCGCCTGTACCGGCGCAAGGACGTGGAGTTGTTCCTGAAGATAAAGGGGTTGCTCTACGATCGGAAATTCACCATTGAAGGGGCGCGGAGGGCGCTTGCCGCGCGTGAACCGGAGCTCGTGCAGGGGGAATTGTTCCGCGCCGACCCGTTGCCCGAGATTCGGAGGGAATTATCCGAAATTCTCGCGCTTCTGAGCGGAAACAAGCGCTTGCCAAGCAGTCCCCTATCCTCGGTGAAACCGATCTGAGTTGGCGTGGCCGCGGCGTTTGAACCGATTGTCGCTGACGACGCTCCCGCTGTCGGCCGCCTGCGCTTCTTCTCTTTGCCGCCTCGCGCCGTGTGCTCTGCACTTTCCCGAAAATCGACTATGGCGGGTTCTCAGGCCTTATCGCCTACGATGGCCGAGTAGACCCTGTCCAGGTCCTCGTCCGAATAGTATTCGATTTCGATTCGTCCACCGCGTTTCGGCTTCGAAATAATTTTCACTTTGGTTCCAAGCGCCCGTTCCATCTCCTGGATGGCCGCCTTGACGTTTGGATCGATGCGTTCCTTTTCGGCGTCTTCGGGGTCGCGGGCCTGGGTCAACTTCTGCGTCCAACGCTCCACTTCGCGTACGGAAAGTCCCTGCGCCACGGTTTTTTCGGCGACTTTGCGTTGCATCTCCGCCGTGGGAAGAGAAAGAAGACAACGGGCGTGACTGGCGGAAAGCCGCCGCTCCGCCACCAACTGCTGAAGGTCATCCGGGAGTTGCAGAAGCCGGAGGAGATTCGTAATGGTTGTCCGGTCCTTTCCGGTGTGGCGGCCCATTGTTTCGATGTTCATCGCGAGCTGCGTCATCAGCTCGGCATAAGCCATTGCGGTTTCGATGGGATTTAGGTCCTCACGCTGGATGTTCTCGATCAGCGTAATCTCGAGAAGGCGGTTTTCCGGGATTTCCTGTACAATCGCGGGCACAAAGTCGAGTCCAGCCAGCTTGGAAGCTCGCCAGCGGCGTTCGCCGGCAACCAACTGGTAGCGGTCGCCAAACTGCCGAAGGACCAGCGGCTGTATAATGCCGTTCGCCCGAATGGATTGCGCAAGCTCTTCGAGCCTGTCGGGATGGAAGGTTCGCCGCGGTTGAACCGGGTTCGGATCAATCGAATCAATCGGAATGCTCGCGAAACCGTCCGTGACCGGGGAGGCAGGTGGGCGTGACGGCGCAGACGGTTCGACGGGAGTCCGCGCCGGCAGGAGGGATGAAATGCCCTTACCCAGCGCTCTGCGCGGATTTGCGGGCGGCTTGTTCATTTCGTAAGAGCTCCTTGGCAAGTTTAATGTAACTCTCCGCGCCACGCGACCGAATGTCGTAGCTGAGGATCGATTTTCCGTAGCTAGGGGCCTCAGCAAGCCGCACGCTCCTGGGAATTACCGTCTTGAACACCTCGTCGCCAAAGAATTCCTTGAGATCCAGGGCGACCTGGCGGGTCAGATTCGTGCGGTCGTCGTACATCGTGAGGAGAATTCCTTCCATCGCCAAGGGATGATGAAAGGAATCGCGAATTCGATCTATCGTGTCCATAAGTGCCGAGACTCCCTCCAGGGCAAAGAACTCGCACTGGATCGGCACCAGAACGGAGGTAGCGGCCATGAGCGCATTGAGTGTCAACAAGTCAAGCGCGGGTGGGCAATCGATCAGGATGTAATCGTATCGGTCGAGGACCGATGCGACCTGCTTTCTTAGGGAAAGCTCCCGTTCCTTGACGTCGACGAGTTCGAGATTCGCGCCGACTAGGTTCTTGTCCGCCGGAACGAGGTCAAGTCCGTCGAATTCGGTCCTGACGATGACTTCGGCAAGCGGGACGCCTTGGAGAAGGACGTCGTAGATGCTTCGGCCTTCTGGGGTCTTCGATACTCCGAGACCTGAAGTCGAGTTTCCTTGCGGATCGGAGTCTATCAACAGTACTTTCAGATCGTTGGCGGCGAGCGAGGCTGAAAGATTGATGGCAGTTGTGGTCTTCCCCACGCCGCCTTTTTGGTTCGTTATTGCAATGACCCGTGCCAAGTTCGTATCCTAGCACGGATTCTGTTTCACGTGAAACATGGTGTTTCACGTGAAACATAGAATTGTTCAACAGAAAGTCGCGCCCGCCCGAAACGCTCACACACAACGCATTCCGACTGAGAAGCGGCGCCGCCGTCTTACTGGAAGAGGCGTGAGAACCTCAGCGGACACTGTCACACGCCCAAGTCTCACTGCTATTCAGCCGCCGATTGTGACCGCATAGTACAGCACTTCCCTGGCTCCAACCGCAATCCTGGAGTCAATAAGGCTATGGATGACGGCTTCGCTGCCAATAAGGACAGCAGCGTGGTCTCGGTAAGAAAAGCTCGTCCGGCGCGCCAAGGAGGTTGTGAGAATCGAGCCCCCATCTTTCCCTAGCCTGGATCGCGGTTCCCGCGAACCATCCAAAGGTAGCGCTGCTTTCCCCATGGCAATTTGAAGCCTACCGGTCCCACCTCGAGCGAGGAACCAGTTGGCCTACTTGAAACGACGAACTTTGCGTTGCTCGGTTCGGCTCGCCGTATGGCCCCGAAAGCCGAAGAGGAAGGCCGTTCAGGTCCTGTTTCAGGACGACTACAGAACGGGAGGCCGGATGCCGCACCGGACCGAACAAAGCATAATGGGTCCCCGCCACTCAACTTTGTATTCCGCCCGGAATACGATGTCGCCGAGGCCTCCGGACCCTCGATCCCCGACTGCGCTGCGTCAGCCGGAACACCGGACCCCGAGGCGGCAGTCGTACCGCAGGAAAGGGTCTCCCGTGAGTCGTCCGAGTTCAATCCGACATCATTGAAGGGTGAGCCTGTCGCCTCGCCCGACAGAAGAGCCACCGAAGTCACGAGGCGGCCCAGAATCCAGGAAATGTCCTTCCATCGGACGGCCCTGGCAATCCCCCACTCGTAGGAACCGCTCACATCCTCGGCCCGCTCGGCCAAGACGCGCACGTTCCGCAAGTCTCGTGTCGCTTCCCTCAGGAAGACCGCCTTCCTCCGGTGGGATTCAATTAGCGTTAACTGGCAGTCGGGACGCAACACGGCCACGGGAATCCCCGGAAACCCGCCGCCGGATCCAATGTCGGCGATCGACAATTGCCCGGCCGGAAGATGAGCCGCGAGAAAAAGCGATTCGCAATAATGCCGCTCAATGGCTTCGCCCAGCTCCTCGATCCGGGTGAGATTAACTACCTGATTCCACTTTTTCAGCAGCTCATAGTGGGCAAACAGACGCCGTCCCTGCTCCGGGGAGAGCGCGCAGATTCCTTCCAGTTCGGAGATCAGTCCTTCAACAAACACGGGCGAGACTCAAATATACGTCCAGAATGACCACGGCCGCAGGCGTGACACCGGGTATTCTGGCGGCCTGCCCCAGGGTTGAGGGACGTACACGCTCCAGTTTCTCGCCAATTTCCCGCGAAAGCCCGGGTATCGCGTTGAACCGAAAACTCCCGGGAATGCTTCGCCCCTCCGCGCCCTTCATTTTTTCCAACTGCCGGATCTGCTGCGCAAGATAGCCCGCAAACTTGATCTCCGTCTCGACAGTCGCCAGGACGCCGCAGAGTGGATCCTCGCCCAGCAGATTCCGTATCCAGGGTTCGATCTCCGAGATCGAGACCTCAGGGCGCTTCAGACGCTGCCCGTGACTATGGCCCGCTAAAGCGCCATTCAAGCGTTCCTTTTGCAGCCTTTTTCGTTCAAAGCGCGCCCAACGACGATCATTCACCAGACCAATGCGCCGGCCGAGCGGCGTCAGCCGCTCGTCGGCATTGTCGATTCGCAGATGCAGCCGAAACTCCGCCCGGGAGGTAAACATTCGGTAAGGTTCGTCGGCGCCCTTTGTCACGAGATCGTCGATGAGGATTCCCGTGTAGCCTTCGGTACGCCCGATAACCACCGAATCGAGGCCCTTGCTCGCGCAGGCGGCGTTGATACCGGCGATCAGGCCCTGGCAGCCCGCTTCCTCATAGCCCGAGGTTCCGTTAATCTGCCCAGCCAGAAACAAGCCGCGAATCCGCTTCGTCTCGAGTGTGTGCTGCAACTCGCGGGGATCGATCGCGTCATATTCAATCGCATAGCCGGGGCGGATCATCTCCGCGTCCTCAAGACCGGGTATCGAGGCCACCATGGCCACCTGGACGTCGATCGGCATGCTGGTCGACATGCCGTTCACGTAGACCTCGTTTGTGTCGAGCCCTTCCGGCTCGAGAAAGATCTGGTGCGTCAGCTTGTCCGGAAACTTGACGATTTTGTCTTCGATCGACGGGCAGTAGCGCGGTCCGACGCCTTCAATTTGCCCGCTATACAGGGGAGACCGCGACACGCTATCCTGAAGAATGCGCCGCGTCTCGGCCGTTGTGTGCCCGAGATGACATTCGATCTGCGCGCGGTCGATACGGTCCGTTAAGAACGAAAAGGGAGTCGGGACGGCGTCCCCGGGCTGCGGCTGGAACTTCGACCAGTCGATGGTCCTACCGTCGAGCCGCGGAGGAGTTCCCGTCTTCAAGCGCGTCCAGGCGAGACCGAGACTGCGAAATTCGTTCCCAAGGAGGTTGGACGGCGGCTCGCCGTTCCGCCCGCAACTATAGGTCTGAGAACCGACATGCGCGAGACCGTTCAAAAACGTACCGGTCGTAACGATCACACTCCGCGCGGATAAACTTCGTCCATCCCGAAGGGCCACGCCATGCACGCGCCCCTCAGCGATCAGAAGTCCGGCAACCTCGGCCTGCTTGATTTGCAGGTTCGGCTCCGCCTCAAGGACTTCCTTCATTTTGGAGCGATAGAGCTTCTTGTCACACTGCGCGCGGGGCGACCAGACGGCGGGCCCCCGGCTGGTGTTCAGGAGCCGGAACTGGATGCCGACGGCGTCGGCGACTTCTCCCATTGCGCCGCCGAGCGCGTCGATTTCCCGCACCAAGTGCCCCTTCGCGATTCCCCCGATCGCCGGATTGCACGACATCTGCGCAATCAGGTCGAGGTTCATGGTGATCATCGCGGTCTTCAATCCCATGCGCGCGCAGGCACGGGCGGCCTCGCAGCCGGCATGCCCGGCACCCACAATGATCACGTCGTAGAGGTTGGGCACTGATATTATTGTAGCTTCGAATGAAAATCCTCATCATTGGCGGCGGAGGGCGGGAGCACGCCTTGGCCTGGAAATTATCGCAGAGTTCTCTTGTTTCTAAAGTATATGCTTCGCCCGGCAACGCGGGCATTGCCCAGGTGGCGGAGTGCGTTTCCTCACCGGACGCCGTGGAGGCGGACGTAACGGTTGTCGGCCCGGAAGCGCCGTTGGTCGAGGGGATCGTCGACCGGTTCCGGGCCGCGGGCAAGCCGATTGTGGGGCCAACCGCGGAAGCCGCGCAACTGGAAGGCAGCAAGGTTCATTCAAAGCGCTTCTTTAAGAGACTCGGAATCCCGACAGCGGATTTCCTGGTCGCGGAAAACCGAGAGGAAGCCGAAGCGGCGCTCGACCGCTTCAAGTTTCCGGTGGTCCTGAAAGCGGACGGGTTAGCCGCAGGCAAGGGCGTCATCATCGCGCACGACCCCGCGGAAGCCCAAGGCGCGCTCGACACACTCCGCGGACGCCTGGTTGTCGAGGAGTTTCTCACAGGCGAAGAAGTGAGCTTCATTGTCCTGAGCGACGGTCGAAATGTGGTTCCGTTCGCGCCGGCCCAGGATCACAAAGCCGTCTTCGATGGGGATCTCGGGCCGAACACCGGTGGAATGGGGGCCTATAGCGATTCGCGCGTCCTCACCGCAGCCGAGACCGAGTATATCCTCGACACGGTGATTCGCCCGACGGTCGAGGCAACGCGCTTCACAGGCTTTCTCTACGCCGGGCTCATGATGACTGCCGAGGGACCGCGCGTCCTCGAATTCAACGTCCGCTTGGGCGATCCAGAAGCGCAGGCTCTGCTTTACCGCCTCGATTGCGACCTCGCCCAGGTACTGATGGCCGCCGCTCAGGGCGATCTCGCAGGGGCTCGACTTGCGTGGAAGTCCGGGCCTTCCGTCTCCGTCGTTGCGGCGTCGGGAGGGTATCCGGGCGCATACCCGACGGGGATTCCAATCCACGGGCTCGACGAAGCCGCGGAGACAGGAGCCACCGTATTCCACTCCGGCACGCGAATGGGCGCGAGCGGATTCGAGACGGCCGGGGGGCGCGTCGTGGGCGTCACGGCGGCAGGAGCAGATCTGCCATCGGCCATCTCCGCCGCCTACGCTGGAGTTACGAAGATCCATTTCGAAGGCATGCACTATAGAAACGATATTGGACAGAAGGGAATCAGGAGATACTATAAGGATGCGGGCACGTAGCTCAGATGGATAGAGCGGTCGCCTCCTAAGCGACAGGTCGGCAGTTCGAATCTGCCCGTGCCTACCACTTCGACCTCCCGATGCTCCTCTCGAGCTCCACTTATTTCGTATTCCTGTTAGCGCTGTTTTTTCTGTATTGGCCGCTTTCGAAGACGCGGGCGGCGGCGCTCGCCGTCCTGCTGCTCGGCAACTACTTCTTCTACGCGAAGTGGGATCTCTTCTATCTGTGCCTGATTCCGCTTGCGTCGAGCTGCGATTTCGCAATCGCTCTGGGCCTGGAGCGCGCGAAGAGTCAGCCGCTGCGGAGGACGCTCGTGGGCGCAAGCCTGCTGGTCAATCTGGGCATTCTCGCCTGTTTCAAGTACATGCCGTTCCTGCTTGAAAACTATGCGAGATACACCGGGCATTCCGCGCCCGAGTGGAACTGGGTGTTTCCCCTCGGCATCTCCTTCTACGCGTTTCAATCGCTGACGTACACGATCGACGTTTACAGACGCGATGCGAAGCCGACGTCGAGCTACCTCGCCTATCTGACGGCCGTTTCGTTTTTTCCGACGACGCTCGCGGGACCGATCACGCGCGTATCCACGCTCCTGCCGCAACTTGAAAAGAGAAACGTGATCACCGCCGCGGAGGGCGGCCGCGCACTTTTCCTCATCGGACTCGGCCTGATGAAGAAGCTGCTCATCGCGGACTACCTTGCGGACAATCTTGTGAATCGCGTCTTCGACCTGCCGAAACTCTATACGGCAACGGAAGTTTTGACCGGGGTCTACGGTTACGCGCTGCAACTCTACTTCGATTTTTCGGGCTACACGGACATCGCGATCGGATCGGCCCTCCTGCTGGGAATTAAGCTGCCGGTGAATTTCAAAATGCCGTACGCGGCGGAAAGCATCCCCGACTTTTGGAGGCGGTGGCACATCACGCTTTCGAACTGGCTACGGGATTACCTCTATTTCTCGCTGCCCGGGCTGCGCTCGAAGTGGAAACTTTTCACGTACGGGAACCTTGTCATTACGATGCTGCTGGGTGGTCTGTGGCACGGCGCCAGCTGGAACTTCGTGGTCTGGGGATTGCTCCACGGCGTGGCTCTGGCGCTGACTCGCGCCTGGCAACAGTGGAAGACAAACCCGTTCGCGCCTTTCCTTACGAAACCCGTGCGTATATTTCTCACCCTGCATTTTGTGTGCTTCGCCTGGGTCTTCTTCCGCGCGCCGACGCTCGAAGCGGCGCTTGCGGTACTCGGCCGCATTACCTCGCTGACCGTTTCGTTCGACAACGTGTCCACGCCTCTGGCGATCGTGCTGGGGATAGCGGCCGTTGGGCACTATGTGCCGAGGAAGTGGTTCAATCGCGTGGAAGAGTTGTTCTCGGCGGCGCCGTTTTATGCGCAGGCGGCGGCGCTGGTCCTGCTGGTGATTGCGATCGAGTACACCGCCGCGACCGGAGCGGCTCCGTTTATTTATACGAAATTCTGAATAACGACGCGGGCCGTAGCCTGTGCCTGACCACGGGACATCGCATCCGCGCTCCAATGCTACACTGGCTATATTACTGGATATACGGAGGAATTCGCCATGAGCACCACGCCGCAAAAGCGGGCGCTGAACAACTATCGGAAGCGCCTCAACCAGCGAGGGATGGCCCGGTTCGAGGTTCTTGGGCGCGACGCCGATCGCGAATTGATCCGGTCGCTCGCAAAGCGCCTCGCCGCCGATGGCCCTGATTCGGCGCGGATTCGCGCCACTCTCCGCCTCACCATCTCGGGGGAACCGCCGAAGAAGGGCGGTATTCTGAATGCATTACGCCGGTCGCCTCTGGTCGGCGCCGATCTGGATCTCAACCGCCCAGTGGCGCCGGGCCGCAGAGTTGACCTGTGAAGCGCAGGCTCCTCGACACGAATATTCTCAGCAATGTCACGAAACCCGTGCCATCGGAAGCACTGGTCGCTTGGATGGCGGAACAAGCCGACGAGGATCTGTTTATTTCTTCGCTGACGGTTGCTGAGATCCGGCGCGTGATTCTGGAGAAGCCCGCCGGAAGCAAGCGCCGGGAGTTGGAGCGCTGGTTTTCCGGCCCCGAGGGCCCGCAAGCGCTGTTCGCCGGCCGAGTGCTCTCGTTCGACGAGAAGGCCGGCCTGGTTTGGGCGCGGCTGATGGCCGACGGGACGGCGAAAGGCCGCCCACGGAGCCCCCTCGACATGATTATCGCCGCCATCGCCGAAGCGAATGATTGCGTGGTTGTCACCGAAAACGAAAGACATTTCGCCGGTCTGAAGATCGTCAATCCCTTGCGGGCGCACTGAAGAGTTCCTCGATAAAGGGCGGAAGCGCGTTTGTCAGGAGAAGTCCCGAATGCGTAGCAAATAAGAGTTGCGCCACGTATTGCAGTAGGCGTCTTGTGTCTCGGAAAGCAGGGCAACTCAATTCGCAAGGACCACGTACCTTGGGGCGCAAAGGTTTGAGGAACATCGTGCGCCTGCTACAGTGGCGAAAAGAAGAAACCCTCCCCCGATTAGCGGGCGCGCGAATCGAGGATGGCGCTGCTTTGGACAATGGAAGGGATAGCTATCTAAGGAACATGTGCAAGTTGTCGCGTTAGATCGTCGCTTTATCGAATGGAAGGACGAGGAGCTTCCCGACCCTGAGATTCGCCGCGCATTCGGTCTTGGGGAGGAAGGCGTCGGTTGGAACTGCTTGGCGCACATTAACAGACCAGGCGCGGTTCTTCATCGATTCCGTCGATGAAGCCAAGTCGAGCGGAATTCGGCTTGAGAAGGTTGTGCGAAGCCTGGCCGAGGGAATCCATGGCGCCGAAGAAAGGGCGCACATCATATTACCGGGCAGAATCACTGATTGGGAGTTTCGTAAGGACCTGGAGTCTCTGAAGAAGGGGCTGCCTAAATTCTCCCAGGTTTCCACACCCGCGGCGACGGCGGGGGAGGAACTGCTGAGAGTCATAAGGCAGGAACCGCGCCGGGATGAAGAGGCACTACCTTCCGAGCCACCTTTTGTAGCGCGCATGGCGCCGCTCGATCATGGCCGGGTTCGCCGCATTGCCGAGGTTCGCGCGCGTTCTCACGAAACCCGTGCGTATATTTCTCACCCTCCACTTCGTGTGCTTCGCCTGGGTCTTCTTCCGCGCGCCGACGCTCGAAGGGCGTTTACGGTGCTCGGCCGCATCGCCTCGCTGACCGTTTCGTTCGACAACGTTTCCACGCCGCTGGCGATCGTGATGGCGATAGCGGCCGTTGGGCACTATGTGCCGAAGAAGTGGTTCAACCGCATGGAAGAGTTGTTCTCGGCGGCGCCGTTTTATGCGAAGGCAGCGGCGCTGGTGCAGCTGGTGATCGAGTACACGGCGGCGACTGGAGCGGCTCCGTTCATTTATACGAAGTTCTAAGTATCAAAGCGGAAACGGGGGAGGCGGGGCGTTACGTGAGTGCGCCGGGTGCATTGATGACAGGTGCGACGGTAATTCCACGTCATTCGAATGGGTGAAGCAGTGTGTCCAGGCGCAGGAAGCGTGGATCCTCGGCCAGTGAGGGCTGGGCAGTCACAAGTCTGATCAGTATTTTTCGGAGTTCCGGCCAGTCCCATCGTTCGATGCTGTTCCCCACGATTGCGTTAATAAGCGTGAGCGTCGGTTCTGGATACTGGTCCGAGTGATCCTCCTTCAATCCCCAGAGCACATCGTGGGGCTGCCTGACAGTTGTTAGGAGCGGCGTGATCGTCACCACCGCGTCCCGGAACTCCGTCCTACACGCGATTGCGAGTCGGGCCAAATTGCCTGAGGATGCTTCCTCGCGCAACTCTTGCTCCAATGGCCAGACGGTCGTGAGCAGGTACTTCAGGCGTTCACGGTAGAGCGTTGCTCCATAGTCCGGTGCGGAATCCGCTTGTCGCCACCAGTACCACGCCACGTGCGATCGCCCCTTGGGGGTGCCTTGTTGGAGCGCGCGCCGTGCGTCCCCTGCGTCAAATAAAATATCCGGCTTGAGGAGGATAGACGCAAAGAACGCGTAGAATTGGTCCTCGGAAGCTTCAAGGTCAGCCGAATGTGGAAACACGTCGAGGAAGTGAGGGCGGAGTGCCAACCAAAGCTCTGGCGTGAGTTGGGGTGACCGCAAGTATCCAAGCCATATCTCGCGAGCTTCTGCAGAACCGGCCCACTCGAATCTGGCAAGGAATGAGGGTACAATCAGCTCGGATTTTAGGCGGTAGAGCCATGCCGTTGCCCGGGCGAGTAGCACTCGGGCATAGCGATGCCCTGGCCGCGCCCCGATCAAAAGACGCTCGAGCCGTACGCGAGAATCCCCTGAAATTTCCTCGTACGTACCCGGCTTTTGTTCGCCCAGCGTGACAAGGAGCGCTTCAGTGAGATGGCCGATTGGAGAATTGAGCGCGGCGTCGACCGCGTCAACATCGTCGAGAAGCGGCACTTCTTCCGCAGGACCAATGAGCAGATCCCATAACACCCAGAGCGCAGCGTCGTCCTCTCGGTTCTTCTCACTTACATATCGCTGGATGACGCCCGTAAGGGTCTGAAGGGTAAGCGTCAGAGGAAACCATCTGTTCGGGTGGTGAGTTTAGTGATGAAGTAGGGGCATGAATGAAGAACAGGTTTGCGCAGTACGGCGACGGCGGAGCCGGCAAGAGGTCGAGCAGGTAGTTGCGGAGTACGAATCGAGCGGATTG